>JAGWLP010000096.1 GCA_028864905.1 Gammaproteobacteria bacterium | reverse complement strand
TCGCCCACCACGCCCTCGCCGCGCACTTCCTGCACCTTGCCGTTGGCGTCGGTAATCAGCCAGTGACGGGTGAGCAGCTTGGCCGGCACCGAGCCTTCGTTGCGGATGGTGATGGTGTAGGCAAATGCAAAGCGGTTCTGGGCCGGATCAGACTGGGCCGGCACAAACGCGGTTTCCACATCCACGCGGATGCTGTTGGCTGTCGGATTATCCATGGCAGAGGGCAAGCTGAGGCAACGCCCTTATTTTACCGGAATTGCCGCGGTTATCGGCAGCTAACTCAAACGCACCGCCAGAACATCGCAGGGGCGAGGGCGGGATTTAAGCGGGAATGCCGGTGGCATTCCCGCCCGGTCGAGCGCGAGGCAGGAAGCCGAGCTGGTCCGCGCACCAGGGACGGTTCCGCGCCCGCTAATTTAACCGGACAGCCAACACGTCGCATGGAGCCTTATGTACCAGCGATTTTTCGGTCGAGCCCATGAGCAACGCCAAGCCGTGACGGCCGTGACTGCCGAGTACCAGCAGATCAGCCTGCTCTTCGGTCACTACCCGCAGGATTTCCGCCTTGATGTTGCCGACTTCGACGCGCCGCGTCGCAGTCCGCAGACCCAGACTGTCGCACAGGGCGCTTAGTCGCTGGCGTGCGCCTTTTATCAGTTCGCCATCCACATCCACTGGCGGCGGCAGCAGCGCCTCGCCAGCCGGATCCACCGGGATGAATTCCACCACGTGCAGCAGACTGAGCTTCGCGTCAAAGCGCTCGGCCAGTTCCTGACCGCGGCGTGCCACGGTCTCGCTGTCCTGCGTCAGGTCCACGGCGATGAGAATGTGTTGGTAGCCGCTCATGTCAATCCTCCGGGTGCGGGCTTGTCAAGTATACGGAGGTGGAGTCCGGATGCCAGCCGATCAGCGCGCCGCAAGGCGGGCGTAATCACCGGCGCTCAGGGTCTCGGGGCGCGCCATGGGATCCAGGCCAGCTGCGCGGATGGCGGCGTCGTCCCGCAGCCCGCGGAGCGCGTTGCGCAAGGTCTTGCGCCGCCGGCTGAAGGCTTGACTTACGAGCTGCGCAAAGTGCGCCCGGTCCGCGATTTCGAAGGGCGGCGTGATGTATGGGATCAGGCGTACAAAAGCCGATTCCACTTTGGGTGCAGGGGTGAATGCGCCTGATCCGATACTGAACAGCGGCTGCACGCGGCCGCGCGCGGCCAGCATCACCGTGAGCCGGCCGTAGTCCTTGCCGCCGGGCGCAGCCGCCATGCGCCGCACGACTTCCTTCTGCAGCATGAAGTGCATGTCGGTAATGGCCGCGGCGTAATCCAGCAGGTGGAACAGGAGCGGCGTGGAGATGTTGTAGGGCAGGTTGCCCACGAGCCGGATCTTTCCGCCCGCAGGCGCGAACGCGCCGAAGTCGGTTTTGAGCGCGTCTGCCTGGATGACCTGCAATTCACCCTTGCCTTCCGCTGCGGCTTGCAGTCGCGGAATCACATCGCGATCCAGTTCCACGGCCGTAAGTCGCCCGCAGCGCTCCAGCAGCGGCAGCGTCAGCGCGCCCAGGCCCGGACCGATTTCGATCAGTGTGTCTCCCGGCTGCGGATTGATCGCCAGCAGGATTTTCCTGATGACATTGCGGTCGTGCAGGAAATGCTGGCCAAAACGCTTGCGAGGGCGGTGTTCCATTCAGTCCCCCTCACCCTTGCCTCTCCCCCAAGGGGGAGAGGGGATAAGGAGTTTTTGGGCGCGTGTTGACATCGACCGGTGAGGGCTAGTTTTTCGTTTTTGATTTCCCAACGATAGCTAACGCCATTTCTACTGCCGCTTCCAAACTGGAATGTTCAGTGCGGCTGCTGCCGGCGAGTTCCAGGGCGGTGCCGTGGTCCACGGAGGTGCGGATGATGGGCAGGCCGAGCGTGACGTTCACGGCGTGACCAAAACCCGCGTACTTCAGTACCGGCAGGCCCTGATCGTGGTACATGGCGAGTACCGCATCCACATTTTGCAGGCGTTGCGGACTGAACGCTGTATCGGCGGCCACCGGGCCTGTGAGCTGCATGCCCTCCGCGCGCAGCGTGTCGCAAACCGGAGCGATCACCTCGATTTCCTCGCGGCCCAGATGACCGCCTTCACCGGCGTGCGGGTTGAGGCCGAGCACCAGAATGTGCGGATTGGCAACGCCGAATTTGCTGCGCAGCTCCGCATGCAGCACACGTAATGTGTGGGTGAGTGAGTCGCGGGTAATCGCGCGCGGCACCGCCGAGAGCGGCAGGTGAGTGGTGGCGAGCGCCACGCGCAGTGCACCGGCCGCAAGCAGCATGACCGGCGCCGGAGCACGGCAACGCTCGGCCAGATATTCGGTATGGCCGGTGAAAGCAATACCCGCCTCGTTGATGACGCCCTTGTGCACCGGTGCGGTGACCATGGCGTCGAATTCGCCACTCAGACAACCGGCTACTGCGCGATCCAGCAGTTCGAGAACGTAATGCGCATTGGCGGAATTCAGTTTGCCGGCCGTGACCGGTGCGTGCAGATTGATCGGCAGTACCGCCAGATATTGTGCAATGTGTGCGCTGCGCTGCGCGGGAACGTAGTCGTTCAGGCTGAGATCAAGCCGCAACTGGCGTGCGCGCGCGGCGAGCAGTTCCGGATCGCCGAGCGCGACCATGTCGCAATTGTGGGCGCTTTGTGCCAGCGCCAGGCAGATATCCGGGCCGATGCCCGCGGGCTCGCCGGTGGTGAGCGCGATGCGCGGGAGGATTGTGGGCATGGCGTGGGCGGTGCGTTTCAGCTTTCCAGATGGTATTCGATGAAGGCGGAATCCTTGAGCTGGCTGAGCCACTGCTGGATGATCTCCTCGGATTTGCGCGTATAGATCGCGTCATAGGCCTTGTTCTGCGCATATTCCGCGGTTTGGTCCACGCTGCGGCGGCCCAAGACCTGCACGATATGCCAGCCAAACTGGGTCTTGAACGGCTCGCTGGTCTGACCCACCTGCAGCTTGTCCATCTGGGCCGCAAAGGCCGGGACCATGGCAGTGGGATCCACCCAGCCCAGATCGCCGCCGTTGTTGGCCGACCCTGGATCTGCGGAATACTGTTTGGCCAGGGTTGCGAAATCACCGCCGGCCAGAATCTGCTTGCGCAGCTCTGCGAGCTTAGCCTCGGCCTGGGCGTCGCTCATGATGGCGCTGGTGCGGATCAGGATGTGGCGCGCATGTACTTGCGTGATTTCATGTTTGCCGGCGGCGGCGATCTTCACGTCGTCCAGCTTGACGATGTGAAAGCCGCTGGGACTGGAAATCGGCTCGCTGATGTCGCC
>JAGWLP010000095.1 GCA_028864905.1 Gammaproteobacteria bacterium | reverse complement strand
GCAGCATGTCCAGGGTCTGCCAGGTCACGGGCAAAAGCCCGGTCACCGGAAACAACGTCTCGCACGCCAACAACAAGACGCGGCGGCGTTTTCTGCCCAACCTGCACAGCCATCGTTTCTGGCTGGAGAGCGAGAAGCGCTTCGTGACCCTGCGCGTTTCCACCAAAGGCATGCGCACCATAGACAAGCTCGGCACCGAACAGGTGGTAGCCGAGTTACGCGCCCGCGGCGAGAAGATCTGAGGACGGCAAGACATGCGCGAGAAAATCAAACTGGTTTCCAGTGCCGACACCGGCCACTATTACACCACGACCAAGAACCGCCGCCTGCATCCCGACAAGATGGAAGTCAAGAAATTCGATCCGGTAGTGCGCAAGCATGTGACGTACAAAGAGGCCAAAATCAAATAGGGCTGCGCGCCCAGTAAAGCCGTTCCCGCAGTTTCAAGCTCAAACAAAAACCCGCCAGCGGCGGGTTTTTTATTGATGCGAATGGATATATTCAGGCCGGCTGTAGCCTGTAGCCGCGCAAACGTTGGGCAAATTCCCGCAAGCTGACGATGTGCGCAGCCTCCGCCTGGTTAAGCCAATCGCGGAACTGTTGCAACAGCCTTTCGTTTGAAAGCGTGTTGTTTTCCCAAAGCGCCTGCAGCCGCCGGCGATACTCATACACGGTGCGCAATGTCGGACTGCGCGCCAGGGTTTCCTGCAGGCGCGCACGGCCGCGCGCGTCGAGCAACGTTTCATCGCGGCTCAGCAGCCGGCGGGCGTGCGCAAACAACCCGCGGCTGGTGCCGCTGGCTTGCTGCTTCTCGGTTTTCAGCGCCGGGCGAATGACTTCGCGGATGTAGTCCCGCAGCACGTGCATGCGATTCAGGATAACGGCGTGCACCGTATCCATACTCACCGGCCCGCGCCGCGGCACGATGATGGGTTCCGGCGCCACGCGGCGGACTTTCGCCAGTCCAAGTTTCTTCAGCAGGCGGATGTAGGTCCAGCCGAGGTCGAATTCCCAGGGCCGCTGGGAAAATTTCGCCGAGGCCGGGAACGCGTGATGGTTGTTGTGCAGTTCCTCGCCGCCAATCAGGAAGCCCCAAGGGAAGACGTTGGTGGCCGCGTCCTTGCACTCGAAATTGCGGTAACCGGAATAGTGGCCGACGCCGTTGACCACGCCTGCGGCCAGCACCGGGATCGCCAGCATCTGCACCGCCCACACCGTGATTCCCGGCAAGCCAAGCAGTGCGAGATCGACCACCAGCATCAGACCGATACCCAATCTGCTGTAGCGGCCGTAGAGATGACGCTCCATCCAGTCGTCCACCGTGCCGCGGCCATATTTGGCAACCGTTTCCCGATTCGCGGCCTCGGCGCGATACAGCTCGGCGCCTTCGAGCAGCACTTTCAGCAGGCCTTGGACCCGCGGGCTGTGCGGATCGTCCTCGGTCTCGCAATGCGCATGATGCTTGCGGTGCACGGCCACCCATTCACGCGTGACCATGCCGGTGGTCAGCCATAGCCAGAAGCGCATTACCTGACGCACTGCGGGATGCAAATCCAGGCCGCGATGCGTCTGGTCGCGATGCAGAAACAAGGTGACCGCTACAATCGTGAGATGGATAAAGACCGGCGCGACAATGAATGCCGCCCAGACGGGTAAGCCCAGCAAACCGTGCGTGAAAGCCAACCTCGGTACCTCGCCATAAGTCGCCGTGGATAATGCCGCCATTATAATGCCATGCGCGGGTGGCCCGTCCCGGAGATTTTACTAGCCGCTCGGCGCATGCGGCCGGCACATGCGGCCATCGCGAGCGCCCCGCCCGGAACTTTTCGCAGGCCATTGTGCCTATGCAGGCGTGTGCACGCAGCCGGCACCGGCGAGGTTAACAGGGCGGCTGTGGCAGAATTCGTCCATCCGACAGCGTGACGCAGGCCATGAACAACAACGACTTGCTGGTAAAAGTGGAGAATCTGTACCGCTATTACGACAATCATTGTGCCGTCGAGAATCTGAATTTCGAGCTGCACACGGGCGAAATCCTGGGGTTCCTCGGGCCAAATGGCGCCGGCAAGACCACCACCATGCACATGCTGACCGGCAACCTGGCCCCAAGCGCCGGCCGGATTCTCATCAACGGCGTGGACATTCTGGATGAGCCCAAGCGCGCCAAAAGCGCCATCGGTTATCTGCCCGAACAGCCGCCGCTCTATCCGGACTTCACCGTGGACGAATACCTGGATTACTGCGCGCGCCTCAACCGTGTACCCCGGGCGCAGGTGCCTGCGGCACGCGCCTCCGCCAAGGAACGCTGCGGCCTGAAGGACATGGGCGCGCGGCTCATCGGCAATCTTTCCAAGGGTTACCGGCAGCGCGTCGGCATCGCGCAGGCCATCATCCATGCACCGCGCGTGGTCATCCTCGATGAGCCCACCGTGGGTCTGGATCCTATCCAGATCCGCGAAATCCGCGCGCTCATCACCGAACTCGGGCGCGAGCGCGGGGTGATTCTCTCCACCCACATCCTTCCGGAAGTGCAAAGTGTATGCAGCCGCGTGCAAATCATTCACCAGGGCCGGCTGGTGTTCAATGACACGCTCGCCGGACTCACAATGCGCATGCAGGCCACCAGCCTGCGGCTCGTCTGCCGGCAGACTCCCGACGTCGCGGCCATCGAAGCCCTGCCTGGTGTAATGGGCGTGGAAGTGCTCGACAGCCGGCAGCTGCGCATCGTGTTCCAGGGCGATACCAGCCCCGCGGAAGCCGTGGCCGCCGAAGTATTGCGTCGCGGCTGGGGGTTGCTGGAACTCACGCCGGAACGCAAATCGCTCGAACAGATTTTCGTGGAGCTGACCGCGGCCGATGAAGACGCCGCAGCAACCGTGCAGGAACAAGCCGCATGATGATCCTCACCATCGCCGGACGTGAACTCAAGCACCTGTTCCTGTCGCCGCTTGCCTGGTGCGTGCTCGCGGTCATCCAGTTCATCGTGGCCTGGATGTTCCTGGTGCAGGTGGACAACTTCCTCAAATTCGCGCCCACGCTCGCCGGCATGGCGCATGCCCCGGGCGTCACCGACGCGATTGCCGCGCCCATGTTCAGCACCGCCGGCGTAGTCATGCTGCTGGTGGTGCCAATCATGAGCATGCGCCTGATCGCCGAGGAGCGGCGCAGCGGTACGCTGAGTCTGCTGCTGTCCGCTCCGGTCAGCATGACCGAGATCGTGCTGGGCAAATACCTGGGGCTGCTGGTGTTCCTGCTCATCATGCTGGGGCTGATCACGCTCATGCCGCTGTCGCTCGCGGTCGGCACACATCTGGATTACGGCAAACTGTTCGCCGGCGTGCTGGG
>JAGWLP010000027.1 GCA_028864905.1 Gammaproteobacteria bacterium | reverse complement strand
ACAGGAGGATTTATGAGTTACGTAGATGGTTTCGTGTTGCCGGTACCGAAAAAGCAATTGCCGGCCTATCGCCGCATGGCGCGCAAGGCGGGCCGGATCTGGCGCGAGCATGGCGCAGTGCAATACGTCGAATGTCTTGCCGACGACGTGAAACCCGGCAAGCTCACCTCGTTCCCGCAGGCAGTGAAGCTGAAACCCGGTGAGATCGTGGTGTTTTCCTGGATCGTTTACAAGTCGCGTGCGCAACGCGACCGGATAATAAACAAGGTCATGACCGATCCACGCCTGGACGAGTTCATGGACCCGAAAAAAATGCCCTTCGATGGCAGGCGCATGTTCTGGGGTGGGTTCAAACCGATGGTCTCTTTGTAAGGTATCTGGATGAAAGACAACGCTACTGAAACCGTCACGCCGCAAATCATCGCGGCACCGCCGCACGACCACCGCTGGCTGGCGTTCGGCGTGCTGTGTCTGGGCGCACTCATGATCGTGCTCGATGTCACGATCGTGAACGTCGCCTTGCCTTCCATCCGCGAGGCCCTGGGATTCAGCGAAACCTCGCTCGCCTGGGTGGTGAATGCCTATCTCCTCACCTTCGGCGGCTGCCTGCTGCTCGGCGGCCGGTTGGGCGACCTCTACGGTCATCGCCACGTGTTTCTCATCGGTCTCGCGGGATTCTCGCTGGCTTCGCTGGCTTGCGGCCTGTCGTATTCTCAGGGCTTGCTGGTGGTGGCGCGCGCGGTGCAGGGCATCGGCGGCGCGGTGGTGGACGCCGTGGCCTTGTCGTTGATGATGAACCTGTTCACCGAGCCGGCGGAGCGCGCCAAGGCCATGGGTGTGTTCGGTTTCGTGTGCGCGGGTGGCGGCAGTGTCGGCGTGTTATTGGGCGGAGTTCTGACCGCCGCGCTCAGTTGGCACTGGATCTTCCTCGTGAACGTGCCGGTCGGCGCGCTGGTGATTGTGCTCACGCTGCGCTGGTTGCCGGGCGTGCGCGGCGACACGTTGCACAAGCATCTGGATCTCGGTGGTGCGGTCACGATTACCGCGGCGCTCCTGCTCGCGGTGTACGCCGTGGTTAACGGCAACGCCGCCGGCTGGACTTCGGCGCGCACGCTTGGCCTGTTGGCAGTGGCACTGGTGTTGTTCGCCGTGTTTCTTTCCATCGAAGCACGTGTACGCGCGCCGCTCATGCCGCTGAAATTATTTCGGCTACGAAACCTGAGCACCGCCAATGTGGTTGGCGTGTTGTGGGCCGCAGCCATGTTCGCGTGGTTCTTTCTTTCGGCGCTGTATCTGCAATTGGTGCTGGGCTACACCCCGATGCAGGTGGGGCTGGCGTTCCTCCCGGCCAACGTCATCATGGCGGTGTTTTCGGTAGGCTTGTCCGCGCGCCTGGTCATGCGCTTCGGTTATCGCCTGCCGCTGACGGCGGGATTGGGGCTGGCCGCCGCAGGCTTGCTGCTGTTCGCGCGCGCCCCTCTGGGCGGGAGCTTCGTCATTGATGTGCTGCCCGGCATGCTGCTGCTCGGCATCGGCGCGGGTATTGCCTTCAACCCAGTGCTCATGGCTGCCATGAACGACGTGGCGCCGAGTGAATCGGGATTGGCGTCGGGGATCGTCAACACCGCGTTCATGATGGGCGGCGCGCTGGGTCTGGCGGTATTGGCGAGCATTGCCAGCGCGCGGACGTCCGCTCTGTTGTCGTCAGGTCATGCCCAGTTGGTTGCACTCAATGGCGGCTATCACCTGGCGTTCTTTGCGGGCGCCTGTTTTGCGACGCTGGCGGCCGCGGTGGGCGCTATCTGGCTACGTGGCAGAAGCGCGATTACGGCACAGGTTGCAGAACCCGTCGAACCGTAAGGGGTCGGAAGAGCGTCTTCGGATGGAAACTCACGCGCGGCGCACGTCCGCGATGTCAATCACCGCCTGCTGCTCCACCAGTTCACGCAGCGTGCTGTTGCCGAGTGCGATTTCAATCGCGCGGTCCAGGCGGCTGATCACGGTATCCACGGCCGGCACGCCCTTGAGGTAAGAATCCACGTCCTCGGCGCCCGTGGGATTCAGGCGCATGGCATTGACAATGTCCTTGAGCGTGATGGTGCCCATGTCGCGTCCGGGTACATAGCGGCGGATGCGGCCGGAAATCAGCATCAGCAGCCCGTTTTCGCGCAGCCGTCCCAGCACATCCAGCACCGATTCCGTAGGCACGCGCAGCCGCCGCGCCAGTTCCTCGCGCGACCACGGTTGTTTGCTGTCGTGGTAGCTGCGGCCGATGAGATACATGATGTGCAAGGCCAGGCGTTCGAGCGTACGGCCGCCCACATCTTCGCGCCCGCGGCGCCGCACCAGCTCCGGGTTCTGCAGGTAGAACGCCACCTGCGCGCCCACGAACAGGATCACCCAGCACAGGTAAATCCACGCCATGAACATCACCAGGATGGCGAAGCCCGAATAGATGAGCGTGAGACGCGTGGACGAAACGGTGAGCGCGGCAAATGCCCAGCCGGCGAATTCCCACAGGATGCCGGCGAAGATGCCGCCGTAGAGCGCGGCGCGGAACTGCACGTGAGTGTGCGGCACGAATGCATAAATGAAGGTGAAGGCCGCAATCACCATGAGATAGGGCACGACCTTGGTGGCGAGCAGCAACAGATGGCCGGAGACGCCGAGCGCCATGATCTGCTGCACCACGGTGTGGCTGCTGACCGTGGCGGTGATGGCGAAGGCCGCGACCACCAGCAGCGGCCCGATGAGAATCACGCCCAGATAGTGGCTGAAGCGCTCGCCCAGGGTGCGCACTTCGCGCACCTGCCACACATGGTTCAGGCCGGTTTCGACTTTCTGCACCAGCGCCACCACCGCGTACAGCAGCACCAGCAGGCCGATGACGCCGAGCACGCCGGCACGCACGTGATCCACGAAGTTGATGATGCGCCCGGAAAGCAGCTCGCCCTTTTCCCCGAGCGGCGACAGGAATTCGAACAGCAGCGGCTCCAGGTTGTCCTGTACGCCCAGTCCCTTGAGTACCGCGAATACGAACGCCAGCAGCGGCACGATCGCGAGCAGCGAGGTGTACACCAGGCTCATGGCGCGCAACGTGATTTCGCCGCCGGCGAAATCCTGGACCAGCACCTGCAGCATGCGCAGCCAGAAGATCAGCATGCGTTTGTGCACCGGCATGGCGTGCAGATCGCCGTGCCAGATATAGCCATCAAACGTGTGAGCGATGCCCTTCAACACGCGCGGGTTCCGATATCCAGAGTGCTCAATTCTAGCTGCATTCGGCCCGCCGCCACGGGTTACCGCTCCAGGCTGAGCGGCGGCTCGTCGAGCAGTGCCAGCTGCTCGCGCAGGCTCTGGATGTGCTCTTCCCAGTAGCGCGGCGCATTGAACCACGGGAAGGCGCGCGGGAAGGCGGGATCGCTCCAGCGGCGTGCGACCCAGGCGGCGTAGTGCAGCATGCGCAGCGCGCGCAATGCCTCGATCAGCCACAGCTCCGCCGGATTGAAGTCGGTAAACTGTTGATAGCCCTCCAGCACGTGACCGAGCTGCTGCTGCATCTCGGCGCGTGAGCTGGCGAGCAGCATCCACAGGTCCTGTACCGCCGGACCCGTGGCGCAGTCGTCCAGGTCCACGAAATGCGGGCCGCCCTCGGTCCACAGAAGGTTGCCGGGATGACAATCGCCGTGCAACCGTATGCACCGGAAATCTCCGGCACGCTCGAAGCTGCGCGCCACGCCGGCCAGCAGCAAGTCGGCCACCTCACGGTAGCGCGGAGCAAGTTCCGGCGGCAGAAAGCCGCTCTGCAGAATGAATTCCCGCGGCATGTGCCCGAGCATTTCAATGTCGATTTGCGGGCGGTGTTGAAAACGGCCAACGGCGCCGACGGCATGGATGCGCCCGATGAAGCGCCCAAGCCATTCCAGTTGATCCGGTCGTTCCAAATCGGGCGCGCGGCCGCCCTGGCGCGGGAACAGCGCGAAGCGATAACCGGCGTGGCGCAAAAGCGTCGCGCCACCCGCATCCGCAAGCGGCGCCACCACGGGAATTTCCACATCGGTCAGTTCCCGGCTGAACGCGTGCTCTTCCAGAATGGCCGCATCGGACCAGCGCCCGGGACGGTAGAACTTCGCGATCAGCGGCGCGCGGTTCTCGATGCCCACCTGATAGACGCGGTTTTCGTAACTGTTGAGCGCGAGCAGCCGGCCGTCGCTCAGCCGGCCGGTGGATTCGACCGCCGCCAAAATCACGTCGGGCGTCAGGTCCTGATAGGGCGTGGCGGTGGCGGATTCAATCATGGACGCAGTGTAGCGGAAGGCTGCTGCACATCGCATTCATTTTATGGAATTCGTGCGCAAGCCGGGATGAGCCTGGCGTTTTGATGTTCTTGATTGTGAGAGCGAAGGTCCGCGCCGCGATTCAGAAGCATCGCGGCGTATATCGCCGCTCCCACAATTCGCAAGAATCGTGGCTGTAATCTGCTCCTGCTGCAACATCAGGATGGCACAGCGTTCCGATAATTTTTCGAAATGCGGTTCGCGGGCGCCGCCTTGCGCCATGCGGACAGGGTAACTGGCTTGGATGATTCACCCGTAGTGCCGCAGTCAATCCTGGTAATCCTCGTTTCCGGGAGTGGGCACCGGTTTCAGCTTTGCGATCGCGGCCTGGTTCTCGAACTTCAATGTGTAGAAACCGCCATGGCTGGACGTGACCCAGAGATAGAGCTGGTCATGCTGCCACACAAAGCGGCTGTGCGCCTTCGACCACGCAAAGTTGATCGGGGGACTGACCCGCTGGAAGCTGTTCAGCAGCGAGCCCGGATCGATCTCGGTCGGAACCGGCGGCGCCGGGCCCATGAAATACGCAATCTCCCGCGGCTTCTCCGGATTGTGAATGTCGAACACCCGTATGCCCGCCTGATGACTGGAACAGGCCAGCAGCGTCGCATCGCGGGGATTGTCGAAGGTACAGTCGTGCACGCTGTAGCCGTAGCCGCCCATCGTGGCAGTGATGTCATTCTCCGTGAGCTGGCAGTTCTTCGGGTCATCCACGCCGATCATGAGCTGGGCCACAAGCCTGGGCTTTTTGAGGTCGCGGATATCTATGAGTCTCTCGAATCCGTTGGGTGGCAGCCCCGCCTGACAGGCGGCGATCGCGCTTTGGGGATAGCTGCATCCACCTGATCCGCACTCGTCGCCGACACCGAGATACGGTTTTCCGTGGATGAACGCCAAGTCGGGCTCGATGGCGATGGTGCCGTTCACCCAATACAGCGAGCTGATGACCTTGATGACGGGATGTGGGCGACGCTCCTGTACCTGACTGACATCATAGATGACCAGCCCGTTGCCTGATTTATAGTCGCCGGGATGGAGCATGCGGCCGACCACGCCGCAGAACAGCAGCGTGCCGGGCCGATGGCCATCCACCGTGAACTGATTGAGCGAAATCCGGTGACAGATCTGGTCGGCGCCGGCGCCGCCCGCCTGGTTGTCCGGGAAGTCCCAATCGAGGATCTCCTGCGGATGCTCCGCATCGCTCACGTCGATGGCATACAGGCGGCGTTTGCTGAACGAGGCGAGCCAATAGGTTTTGCCGTCGGGGGCGAAATTTCCGGCGTGCGCCGCGAGGTTCGGATCCGGCAGTTGCACGCTGGACAGCAGCCGCGGGTGGGCGCAGTTGGAGAGATCGTAGAAGGAGACCGCGGGTTGTGGTCCATCGCCCGTCCAGCTCTCGGCGCTGCCCAGGAGCGCGCGCCCGGGATTGACTGACCCGTCCTCCCAGTCATACAGCGTGGCGGGATCATCCAGATGCGTGACATACCTGGGCGCACGCGGATTCGACACATCCAGCACCTGAATACCCGGGTTGAGGAGCGGCGGTACTCCCTGCTGACCAGCCTCGTAACCGTCGGTCGTAACGTAGGCACAATGGCCGTACCACATCAGTTGGTGACCGGCGCCCTGTCCTTGATATTCGCCGACGATGGCGAGATTGCAGTTGTAGGGTTTGGTGGAAGCACCGCTGTCGCGCTCGGCCGCGGTGAGTTGACCGTCCACGCCCGTCTCGATGCGATCTCCCGCCTGACAGACCGGAGTGGGTACGGGACCGAGGAACAGGGACTGTGCCTTCACTTTCGCGGGAATGGCCGCCGCCAGCACCAGACCGCCAGCAACGACCGCCAGTCCGAAAATTCGGCTCATTCGACCCAGGTCACGCATGACGCACCTCGCAGAATTTGAATTATCGTGTTTGGGCGAAGGCGGGAGACCGCCCTTTGCGGACAGATTATTGCGCCTTGCCTGCCAAAACAAAAGAAAAAATGCCAATCCGCTGGCGTGCCTGCAGGTTTCGAGTTCCCCGGGTGGCTCAGAGGTCTTCACATCCTATTTGATGGCGGGATCAGGAAATCCCCAGGCTCTGCCCACGGATACGCTACTATCTTGCGGCTGAGTGTCGTGGGTTGCTGATTTCCATGATTTATCCCGAACGCATCGTCTGCCTCACCGAGGAAACCACCGAGACGCTGTATTTGCTGGGCGAGCAGCAGCGCATCGTGGGTATTTCCGGCTTCACCGTGCGCCCGCCGCAAGCGCGCCGGGAGAAACCCAAGGTGTCGGCCTTCACCAGCGCCAGGATCGAAAAGATTCTGGAACTCAAGCCGGATCTGGTGCTGGGTTTTTCGGACATCCAGGCGGACATTGCTGCCGAGTTGGTGCGCCGCGGCGTCGAGGTGCATGTGTTCAATCAGCGCACGGTGGCGGAAATCCTGCGCATGATCGTGATGCTCGGCGGCATGCTCGGCTGCGTAGCAAAGGCCGGATCGCTCGCGGCACGTTTGCAGCAAGGACTGAATGACGTGCGAACCGAGGCGTCGAAGTCAGCGCGCCACCCACGGGTGTATTTCGAGGAATGGGACAGCCCGCAAATTTCCTGCATTGCCTGGGTGTCGGAACTGATCGGCATCGCCGGCGGCGAGGACATTTTTCCCGAGTTGGCGCGGGAGTCTTTGGGCAAGAACCGTATCGTCGCTGATCCGCAGGAAGTGGTGCGGCGTCAGCCGGACATCATTCTGGGTTCCTGGTGCGGCAGGAAATTCCACCCCGAAAAGGTCGTGGCGCGTCCCGGCTGGGCGGCGATTTCCGCGGTGCGGAACGGCGAGTTGCACGAGGTGAAATCCTCCATCATCCTGCAACCCGGTCCGGCGGCGCTCACCGATGGCGTGACGGCGCTGCAGCGGATTTTCAGCCGCTGGTCGCAGGCCCATAGCCGCTAGTCGCGTGACGTGCATCGTCCGCCACGGCTTTTGGGAAACTCGTTGGCGCGCCGGAGCAGGCGAGGTCGAAAGCGTTTCAATTTTGGGGATACGCGTGGCGAAAATACGCTGGGGTTGGACCATGTTCCGCAAGAAGAAAAAGCCACCGCCACATGAAGTGCTGGTGCTATTGCACCATTCCATGGTGCGCGACGTGGGCAAGTCGGTCTCGAACCTGCTCATCAATCTGTTCCTGGGGTTCATCGCCTCCTTGATGATGCAGCATCTGCACACCGGTGCGTACGAGAGTTTCCAGAATTACATCAGCGGCGCCATCAGCCCGGATATCCTGCTGGTGCTGACGCCGGTGTCCATGATCCTGATCGGCGCCGAATTCCTGTTTCTGGCATTTGCGCCTTACGAAAAAGGCCGGGTGCCGAAGCCGTTCACCAGCCTGATCCTCGGCATCAAGGACTCGATCGTGGTGGTCGCGGGCCTGTCCATGGGCATGGCCTGTGCTTCCCTGCTGCGCAATCCCTACACCGCGTGGAGCGCGTTTCTGATTTCCATGTTTTATTTCGTGATTGCGTTTTTTCTCGCGTTCCTGTGCTTTGCGCCGTTCTATGCCGACCTCAAGGGGCTGGGGAGCCGGCTGGCATTTGTCGTTGTGGGCGCGGGATTTCTGGTGCTGTCCGTCTATTACCCGTTCCTCGTGGATCAGATGTCCTCGCTCGGCCAGTGGTTGTCTCCAGCCGCTTTGCCTTGAAGAACAGGCCCATGGGCAGACGCATCAGTCCGCTCTGCACACCGATGACTGCCGGTAGGGCTGGTCCGGGATGAAACGCAGCCCACCGGCATCCCAATGATAGGTTTCGGTCGGCAGCGCCTCGGTGGATTCCGGCGCGGACGCTTGTGAGCCATCCTTGAGGTATACGTATGTAGCGCGCACGCCGGTGATGCGGAGAGTTCGGCCGTTCTCGTCGAAGCTCACGGCATAGCTCTCAGAGATGAAGCGCCTGGGTGTAGCAGTGGATGCGGGAACATTCATGCCCTGGTTGTAGCCGTGTTCCCAGAGCGAAATGATTTTATTGTCCTTCAGCGCCACGATTTGCACGGCATCGTGAACACAATCGCCCGTTTCCCTGTTGACGTACACCAACGTCACGCTCTCGCCCAGTTCCGCCAATACCGGACCCAGGGAGAGCTTGCCGATGGCCCCGGTCGGCAGGCCGTCCACGGGTGTACCTTCGCAGCGCACCGCAAACAAGGCGCCCGATTCCGGCGACAGCCACGCCAAGCCGATCCAATACACCGCCGGCCGGTGGCTGCGCAGAATCGAGATCGGATGGTAAATGGCGGATTCTTTCCGGCTGTAGCGCAGGGGCTTTTGCGGATGCGTGTGGTTGTACCAGGCGATCAGGGCCTGCGGTCTAGGCCGATGACAGGGTTCCGCGGCATGTGCAGGTACCGTGAACCAGCCTCCGGCGCATGACAAGCACAAGGCAAAGGTGAATTTGGCAAGCGTACGCATGGCAGACTTGCGTGCGACGCTGGCGTGTTTCACGCGGTCAAGCGCTGCCAGGCTTCCTGATATTTTTGCGCGGTTTTGGCGATGACTTCGGCGGGCAGGTGCGGACCCGGCGCTTTCTTGTTCCAGTCGAGCGTTTCCAGGTAATCGCGCACGTATTGCTTGTCGAAGGACGGCGGACTGATGCCGGGCCGGTAGCTGTCGACCGGCCAGAAACGCGAGGAATCCGGCGTCAGCGCCTCGTCAATGAGCGTGAGCCGGTTGTCTTCGTCCACGCCGAACTCGAATTTGGTGTCGGCAATGATGATGCCGCGCTGGCGCGCGTGTTCCGCCGCGTAGTTGTACAACTCGACGGCCTTGGCGCTCACCTGCTCCGCGAGCTTGCGTCCCAGAAGCATCTCGGCCTGCGCGTAGGAGATGTTCTCGTCGTGCTGGCCTTTGGGTGCCTTGGTGGCGGGCGTAAACAGCGGCTGCGGCAGTCGGTCCGCGAGTTTCAGGCCGGGAGGCAGTTCGATGCCGCACACCGCGCTGGTTTTCTGGTAGTCCTTCCATCCCGAGCCGATGAGATAGCCGCGCACCACAGCCTCGATGGGCAGGGCCGTGAGTTTGCGCACCAGCATGGCGCGGTCCTGCAGCAGCGCCAGTTCCCCGCCTTTCTTGATGAGGTCGCTCAGATCGAGATGCGCGAGATGATTGGGAATGATGTGGCGCGTGCGCTCGAACCAGAACGTCGAGATGCCGGTGAGTACCGCGCCCTTGCCGGGGATGGGATCGGGCAGCACCACGTCGAAGGCCGAGAGGCGGTCGCTGGTGACGATCAACAGATGTTCGGGGCCGGCGTCGTAGATGTCGCGCACTTTGCCGCGGTGAATCAGCGGCAGGCTCTGCAGATGAGTCTCGAATACCGCGGCCGGCATGCGTTGGCATCCTTACGGGTCGGGCGAGCAACAGGCCGGCTATCTTCCGCGAGCACGGCGTGACTGTCCAGTCGCACACGGCGCTGCGGTTAGAATGGTCGCCCTTCAAAACGCGGGATCGTCATGGGTTGGTGGGGCGCAATTGTCGGGGCGGCGCTGGGCTGGGTCGTGGGCGGCCCGTGGGGGGCGTTTATCGGCGCCGCCATCGGCCTGCTGCTGGCCAGCCGCAGCGTGCGCCTGCACGTGGTGGGCGGGAATCCCGTGCACGCACAACAGGTGTTTTTCCGCGCCACCTTCCAGGTCATGGGGCACATCGCCAAGGCCGACGGGCGCGTGTCGGAGAACGAAATCCGCGCGGCGCGTGCGGTCATGGCGCAGATGAATCTTTCCGCCGAGCAGCAACGCGCGGCCATGGAATTTTTCGGCCAGGGCAAGCAGTCGGAGTTTCCGCTGGATGCCGTAGTCAGCGAATTCCGCCAGGTCTGCGGCGTGTACCCGGGGCTGGTGAACATGTTCCTGCAGATCCAGATCGCAGCCGCACTCGCGGATGGCGTCATGCGCCCGCCGGCGCAGGCGGCATTCAACCGCATTTGCGCGCTGCTCGGCATTCCGCCCATCGTGCTGCGCCAATACGAGGATTTCGCGCGCGCGCGTCCGCACTTCGGCGGTGGCGAAGCGCCGGCGCGCGAGCGTTCCGATCATCTGGCCGCGGCCTACCAGACGCTCGGCGTCAGCGCCACGGCAAGTAGTGACGAGGTCAAGCGTGCGTACCGCTGGCTGATGAAGGAGAATCATCCCGACCGGCTGGTGGCCAAGGGTCTGCCGCCGGAGATGATGGCGCTGGCCCAGGAAAAGGCCAAGCAAATCAATCTGGCGTATGAAGCGATCAAGACCGCGCGCGGCATGAAATAAGTGGGGTGCCTGCCGGACTCCCGCACTGATGGAGATTGGGGAACAGGGACATGTCGGACAAAACGCAGCCCCCGCGCATGACGCATGCCACGCGTACAGCGGATTTTGTTCCGGAGTCTCAGTTCGGCTTCTGGTTTCTGGGCACCCACACCTGGGAATACGAGGTCGTGCGCGATACGCTCGCACGGCTGGCGGCGCTGATCGCCAGGCCGCGCAAACGTTATCCGGTGGTGCTGGATGCAGGCTGCTGCCAGGGCATGGCATTCAGCCTGTTGCAGGAGCGCTTCCGGCCGCGGCGCCTGATCGGCCTGGACATGGATGCCGCGGTTTTGGCGCGTGCCCGCCGGTTAACCGGGATGCGCGACCTGCGGGTGGAGTTGCTCAAAGGCGATTGTGCCGCGCTGCCTTTGCCGGATGCCTGCGTGGATTTGGTGTTCTGTCACCAGACTTTTCACCATCTGGTGCACCAGGAGCGGGTACTCAGGGAATTTCACCGCGTACTCAAGCCGCGCGGAGTGTTGCTGTTTGCCGAATCCACGATTGAGTACATCGATACCTGGGTCATCCGCTTGCTGTTCCGGCACCCGGCGGCCTCGCAGCGCAGCGCGGCGGAATTTCTCGCGATGATCCGCTACGCCGGATTTGCGTTTGACGAGCGCAACCTGGAGTTTCCGTACCTGTGGTGGAGTCGCACCACGTTCAGGGGCCTGCTGGAAATCCTGCACTTGCGGCCCACGCCGCCGCGCGGTGCGCGCAAGGAGACGCTCGTTTACCTGGCAGCCACCAAGCTCGCGACCGGAAATCAGTCGTAGAGTGCGAACGCGCCCGAAGCGGCCACGAAGATCACGATCAGTCCCAGCACCAAGTTGATGAGGATGATCGCGCGGATCTGATTCATGGCGTGGCGCGCTTCAGGTTCGGCGTTGACCGCGACGCTGTGGCGCAGCCGCGGGTAAGGGACGAAAAATACCTGCGCGAACAGCAGCATCATGGCAATGCCGAGTGCCAGCATGATGTTCACGAACAACGGGGTCTGCCGGAAGCCGCCGAAGGCGTTGAAGATCATGAAAAATCCTGTGACCAGCAGCACCGCGATGCTCGCCCAGACCCACGGGAAAAAACGCCGGAACACCGCCACCCAAAGATGCGCGCGTGCAAGCAGGCTGTGCTCGGTGAGCGCCGGGCGCAGCGCCAAGTAGGCAAAAAACATGCCGCCCACCCACACCACGGCGGCCAGCACGTGGAGGGCGACGGCGACGGCGTTGCTGATTCCGCTCACATCCATGAACGTTGCTCCCGGTTACGCTTGCAGCACGGCTGTTCCGCGGGCCGCACGATAGGGTAAAGTGTAACGCCTGCCGCCACAAAAAAGACCCGCGTAAGCCCGCATGGCAAAATATCTGATTGCGCCCTCGATTTTGTCCGCGGACTTTGCGCGCCTTGGGCGAGGCGGGGTTTTTCGCGAGATGCCATCGAGGCATCTCGCGCCGCCGAGCGCCCGGCCAGGGATGGCCGGGCTGGCGAACGCACCATGGATGGTTCGAGACCAACAGCGATAATCTGAAACATGCCACAGCCATATTTCATTGCGCCGTCCATTCTGTCCGCGGACTTCGCCCGGCTTGGACAAGAAGTTGATAGTGTTGTCAAAGCCGGCGCCGACCTGATCCATTTCGACGTGATGGACAACCACTACGTGCCGAACCTGACCATCGGTCCCATGGTGTGCGCGGCCTTGCGCAAGCACAGCCCCAGGTTGCCGATTGACGTGCACCTGATGGTCAAGCCGGTGGACCGCATCATCCCGGATTTTGCCGAGGCCGGCGCGAGCTACATCACCTTCCATCCGGAAGCCAGCGAACACGTGGATCGCAGCCTGCAACTGATCCGCGATTACGGCTGCAAGGCGGGTCTGGTATTCAACCCCGCGACGCCGCTGGACTATCTGCATTACGTCATAGACAAGCTCGACATGGTGCTCGTGATGTCGGTGAATCCGGGTTTCGCCGGCCAGTCCTTCATCCGTTCCGCCCTAGACAAGCTGCGCGACGCACGCAAGCTCATCGATCAGAGCGGCCGCGCGATCCGCCTCGAGATCGACGGCGGCGTCAAGGTGAGCAACATCCGGGAAATTGCCGCGGCCGGCGCCGACACCTTTGTGGCCGGTTCCGCCATCTTTGGTGCCAAAGACTACGCGGGCGTCATCAAGAATATGCGCACCGAACTGGCGCTTACCGGGGATTGATGGCCGCAATCCGGCTGGTGGTGTTTGATCTCGACGGCACGCTGGTAGACAGTGTGCCTGATCTCGCTGTAGCCATTGATCTGGCATGCCAGGATCTCGCGCTGCGTTTGCCGGGTGCAGTTGTGGTACGCCAATGGGTGGGCGATGGCGTGCGCCGGCTGGTGAAGCGCGCGCTCACGGGTGAGCGCGACGGCGAACCCGATGCGATACTTTACCGGCGTGGAATGGAATTGTTCCGCCGTTATTACCGCGATCATTTGAGCGATCACACGCATCTCTATCCCGGGGGGCGTGCGGTTCTGGACGAACTGCACGCGGCCGGCCTGCGCCTCGCCTGCGTGACCAACAAGTCGGGCGAATTCACCGCTCCGCTGCTGGAAGCGCTGGACTTGCAGCGCTATTTCGGTGTCGTGGTGTCCGGCGACACGCTTGCGCAACGCAAACCCGATCCCGCACCGCTGCTGCATGCCGCGCGCACGCTCGGCGTCGCGCCGGCCGCGGCCTGCATGGTCGGAGATTCGGCCAACGACATGCGCGCGGCGCGCGCCGCAGGTTTCCTGCCGCTCGCGGTGAGCTACGGTTATGGCAACGCTGCGGAAGTTGCGTCCACCGGCCCGGAGACGCTGTTCGGCTCGCTCACGGAGCTGCCCGCCTGGCTTGCGGCGCGCAATCGCGCCCTTGCAGGACGGGCCGCGAGCCGTTAATCTCTGCGCCGGTTCTCAGCGCAGTCCTGCAGCATGTCATTCACAGTCAACCTGAACGGAGCCGAAACCGCCCGCACCTGGCGATGGTGAGGCAGACGTTTTTGCGTTTTCAGGCAAATCGTCGTTTTGGACTGGCTTTCAGGGTGACCGTTTCATGGATCAGCAGCAGTTTGATGCCCTGCGGGGCGCCGGCTTCAATCGCATACCCGTAACCCGCGAAATCCTCGCGGACCTCGACACGCCCTTGAGCACCTACCTCAAGCTCGCGGACGCGCCGTATTCCTTTCTGCTGGAATCGGTGCAAGGCGGCGAGACCTGGGGGCGTTACTCGATCATCGGCCTGCCGTCGCGGGTGCGCGTCACCTACGCGGCTGACGAGCTGCGCGTACAGAGTCCGGAGCTCAATCAGCACCGGAGGTGCGCCGATCCGCTCGCCGAAATCGAGGCACTGCGCCAGCAGGCGCATGTGCCGACCGTGCCGGGCCTGCCGCGCTTCGCCGGCGGGCTGGTGGGATATCTGGCTTTCGACACGGTGCGCTCGTTGGAACCGCGGCTCGGCAACGGCGCCAAGCCCGATGTGCTCGGATGCCCCGACATTTTTCTGCTGCAGGCTGACGAATTCGTGGTGTTCGACAATCTGCGCGGCACGCTCACGCTCGTCACCCACGCCGACGCCGGCGATCCCGATGGCCTGGTTTACGCCGAGCAGCGGCTCGGGGATTTTGCCGCGCGCCTACGCGGGCCGCTGCGTTATCCGAGCGCAGGCGGTTTTGCCGGCAGCGCCGCCGGCGAATTCCAGCCGGGGTTCGGGCGCGCGGAATTCTGCCGCGCAGTGGAGCGCGCGCGCGCGTACATCCGCGATGGCGACATCTTTCAGGTGGTATTGTCGCAGCGGCTCAGCGCACCCTTCGCCGGACGTGCGCTTGACGTGTACCGCGCACTGCGCGGGCTGAATCCTTCGCCTTACATGTATTACTTCAATTTTGGCGACTTCCAGGTGGTGGGCGCGTCGCCCGAGGTGCTGGTGCGCGTGGAGGACCGCGAGGTGACGGTGCGGCCGATCGCGGGCACGCGCCGGCGCGGCCAGTCAGCCGCGGAAGACGCGGTGCTCACGGAAGAACTGCTCGCCGACCCCAAGGAACGCGCCGAGCACGTGATGTTGCTGGATCTTGGCCGCAATGATCTCGGCCGCGTGGCCGAAACCGGCAGCATCCGGATCACCGAGCAGATGGCGATCGAGCGCTATTCGCACGTCATGCACATCGTCTCCGAGGCCAAAGGTCGGTTGCGCGCCGGACTCGGTCCGCTGGACGCGCTGCGTGCGGCGTTTCCCGCCGGCACCGTGAGCGGCGCACCGAAAGTGCGGGCGCTGCAGATCATCGACGAACTGGAACCGGTGAAGCGCGGCATCTATTCCGGCGCGGTGGGTTATCTTGGCTGGAACGGCAACCTCGACATGGCCATCGCCATCCGCACCGCCGTGGTCAAGGATGGCTACCTGCATGTGCAGGCCGGCGCGGGCATCGTGCATGACTCCGTTCCCGAACGGGAATGGCAGGAAACCCTGAGCAAGGGGCAGGCGCTGATGCGGGCCGTGGCGATGACGAATGGGGGCGCATTGTGATGCGCACACACAGAAAAGACCTTTTGTGCGGCCTACGGCCGTGTCTGGGCGTCATTCCGGCGGAAGCCGGAATCCAGTTCTTGATCGGTCTCCGACCGCGAGTGTTTTCTGGAGCGGGTTCCCGCACCCGCGGGCGTGGCACTTTCGTTTCGGCGAAAGTGCCCAAAGCCACTCCCCCGGAGCGCGGGTCGCCGCAGACGGCGACTCCCCTGCGCGCTTCGCTCGCTGCGGAGTCCGGCCGAGAGGCGATCCCTCGCCTCGCGGCCGGAGCGCCGCCATCCCTGGCGGCGCCCCTTCGGGCTGGCTTGGCTCGCTCCAGTGCTCGGCTCGCGCTACGGGTACAAGACTCAAGAGACGCATGATCGAGCGTCATGCTCTTATATGGTCCCCGGCGCGGGACGGAATCCCGCCATCTTGATAAAGCCTGCGGCGCCGCCGCATAGATTTTCTTGAGAGAGATGCAACATGTTGCTCATGATCGACAACTACGACTCCTTTACCTACAACCTGGTGCAGTACCTGGGCGAGCTGGGTGCCGAGGTGCGCGTGTACCGCAATGACGCGCTCAGCGTTGCAGATGTTGAACGGCTCAAGCCCGAGCGTATCGTGATTTCACCGGGACCGTGCACGCCGAGCGACGCGGGCATCTGCGTCGAATTGATACAAAAACTGGGCGGCAAGCTTCCGATTCTCGGCGTGTGCCTGGGTCATCAGGCCATCGGCCAAGCCTACGGCGGCCGGGTGGTGCACGCTGCGCGCATCATGCACGGCAAGACCTCAGCCATCCGCCACACCGGCAAGGGCGTGTTTCGCGGTCTCGCGGACTCCTTCGAAGCCACGCGCTACCATTCGCTCGCAATCGATAAGCAGACCCTGCCTGAGTGTCTGGAAATGACGGCCTGGACCGAGAACGAGGACGGCAGCATCGAGGAGATCATGGGCGTGCGCCACAAGACGCTGCCGGTCGAGGGCGTGCAGTTTCATCCGGAGTCCATCCTGACGCAGTTCGGGCACGAGTTGCTGAGGAATTTTTTGGAGAAGTAGTAGATATGCCGAGAGGTATCGAAACAGACAAAACGTATGCTTCACCCTCTCTCCGTCTCTCCCCCGGAGGGGGAGAGCGTGTATGTTCGGGAGGATTATTTACTTGGAAATAAAAGAAGCCATCAGCCGCATCGTGGACCGCGAAGATCTGAGCCGCGCCGACATGGAGGCGGTGATGCGCCAGATCATGACCGGCGGCGCCACGCCCATCCAGATCGGCGGTTTTCTCGCCGGCCTGCGCGCCAAGGGCGAAACCGTCGAGGAAATTGCCGCCGCCGCTACGGTGATGCGCGAGCTGGCGGTGCATGTGCGGGTTTCACCGGCGCACCTGGTGGACACCTGCGGCACCGGCGGCGACGGCGCGCGGCTGTTCAATGTTTCGACTGCCGCGGCCTTCGTGGTGGCGGCGGGCGGCGGGCGCGTGGCCAAACATGGCAACCGTGCGATGTCCGGCAGCTCCGGCAGCGCCGATGTCCTGGAGGCGCTCGGCGTAAAGCTCGATCTGCCGCCCGAGCGCATCGCGCGCTGCATAGACGAAGTGGGCGTGGGTTTCCTGTACGCACCCACGCACCACAGCGCCACCCGGTACGCCTCCGCACCGCGCAAGGAACTCGGCACGCGCACGCTGTTCAACCTGCTCGGACCGCTCACCAATCCGGCCGATGTACCGCACCAGTTGCTCGGTGTATTCGCGCCGCGCTGGGTGGAGCCGCTCGCCAAGGTGCTACGCACCCTCGGCAGCCGTCACGTGCTGGTGGTGCATTCCGAAGATTACCTGGACGAGATCAGCGTGGCCGCGCCCACGCGCGTGGCGGAACTGCAGGCTGGCCAGATTCGCAGTTACGAGATTCAACCGCGGGACTTTGGCATGCGCCACGATTCGCTCGATGCCTTGCGCGTGACGAGCGTGCAGGAAAGTCTGGCGCTGATCCACGAGGCCATCGACGGTCGTCCGGGTCCGGCCTTCGACATGGTGGCACTCAATGCCGGCGCTGCACTCTACGCGGCGGACGTGGTCACGAGCTTGGCCGAAGGCGTGCAGCGCGCCCGCGAAGTGATGCAGAACGGCACGGCCGCGCAGCGGCTCGCGCGGCTGGTGGAAGCGAGCCGTGTCTGACACGCCCGATATTCTGAAGCGCATCCTCGCAGACAAAGCGCGCGAGCTGACCGCGAAAAGCGCCGCACGACCGCTGCACGCGCTGCGCGCTGCGCTCGAGGGCGCACCGCCGCCGCGCGGGTTTCTCACGGCGCTCCAAGACTGCGTCGCGGCCGGCAAGCCGGCGGTGATTGCCGAAATCAAGCGTGCCTCACCCAGCCAGGGCCTGCTGAGAGCAGACTTCGACGTGGGCACAATCGCGAAAAGTTACGCGGCGGCCGGTGCCGCCTGTCTTTCGGTGCTGACCGACACGGCCTATTTCCGGGGCCGGGACGATTACCTGGCTGCAGCGCGTTCTGCCTGCGCGCTGCCGGCACTGCGCAAGGATTTCATCATTGACCCCTGGCAGGTGTACGAGTCCCGGTTGTTGGGAGCCGACGCCATGCTGCTGATCGTCGCGGCGTTGGGAGACGCCATGCTCGCGGACCTTGCTGCACTCGCGGCCGATCTCGGCATGGATGCGCTGCTCGAAGTGCACGATGCAGAGGAACTGGAGCGCGCGCTGGCGCTCGGCGCGCCGCTCATCGGCGTCAACAACCGTGATTTGCGCAGTTTTCACACCGACCTGCAAACCACGCTCGCGCTGCTGCCGCGCATCCCTGCAGACCGCTTGCTGGTCACCGAGAGCGGCATCGCCACCCGGGCCGATGTTGCGCGCCTGCGCGCACGCGGCGTGCATGCCTTTCTGGTGGGCGAAACCTTCATGCGTGCTGCTGATCCCGGGGCGAAGCTGCGGGAATTGTTTGGCGGACCGAGTTGAACAGTGGCCGGGCGATTTGCGTCTAAAATGACTGTGCGCAGTTCACCGACAAAGCTGCATTCTGCATGAGAACCTTCAACATCGTGTTTCTGGTCGCGGGCGTGCTCGCCATTCTGTACGGCTTGCTGGTGCTGTGGAGTGCCGCTGGCCGCGCGGGCGGAGCGCAGTCGGACGATTGGCTCAAGTCGGACGAGGTGACGAACAGCAAATTTCACCACCTTGGGTACCTCAAGCACATGCTGGACCCGGCGCGCAAGAACATCAGTACCGGCCGCAGCAAGGGCCGCGGTTATGCCATGGTGGCGATCGGGATCGTGCTGATCGTGTTTGGAATTACCTGAGCGCGACGTCATTCCCGCGTGATGCCGGCCTTCGCCGGGAAGAATCCAGATCTTCATTGCAGCCGCCTCCGGCGGCAACCACTTTTGGAGAGCGGGATTCCGTCCCGCCGCCGGGTAACTTTCTTTGCTCGTGCAAAGAAAGTCACCAAAGAAACACGCCCCGGGGAGTCCGCGCTTGGCAGAAACCGAATCGGGAACTACTCGGTTTCAGCCGCGTGCCCTCGTTTCTCGCCCGGCTCGGGGCGGCGCAGACGGGCCATCCTTGGCCCGCTGCGCCGGTTCGTCATCCT
>JAGWLP010000094.1 GCA_028864905.1 Gammaproteobacteria bacterium | reverse complement strand
CACTTCGATTACTTCGTGAGCCGCGGCAACCGCGAGGAGCTGGTGGACGGGCGCGGCGGCCAGCGGCAGACCACGCTGTTTGTATATTTGAATGATGTAGAAGCCGGCGGCGAGACTGATTTCCCCCTGCTGCATGCCTGCGTGCTGCCGGCACAGGGCAAGGCGGTGAAATTCGTGAATCTTGACGCGCACGGCGAACCCGACACCCGTACCCTGCACGCAGGCAAGCCGGTGATTCGCGGGGAAAAATGGCTATTGACGGTGTGGTTCCGGCAGCGGCCGTTCGTGTGGGGTGAATTGCAGGCTGAGTCCGATGCATAAGCGGCGTTTTCTCGCGCGCGCCGTTCCGTTACACTATATATGTTAGCGGGCGGCTTGCATGCCGCTTGAACAATATTCCGCAGCCCACTTGAAATTGTTGGCATTTTCCGCAGGTGTCCATGCCGAACAGGGGCGGGGCCTGCGGGTGCATTGCCGGTGAAAATGAGCGCATCCTACCAACAGCGTTATCAGAGCACCCCCTTGTCGGGCGGCAACGCCGATTACGTCGAAGCTCTTTACGAGCAATACCTCGCCAATCCCGCCGCCGTGTCTGCCGAGTGGGCAGGATATTTCCGTGCGCTGGCGGCGGGCGCCACGGACACACCGCGCTTGCCCATCGAACGGCAGTTGGCTGCGAGTGCCCATGCGCAGCGTCTGGCTTCGGGACCGGGCAACGGCGGCTTGCATCCCGAGGCCGCGGAGAAACAGGCGGCGGTCATTCGGCTGATTGAAGCTTACCGGGGGCGCGGCCACCTGCGCGCCACGCTGGATCCATTGGGGCTGAAGCCGATGCCGGCCGTTCCGGACTTGGAACTCGCGTATCACGGTCTGAGTGAGGCGGATATGCCCACGGTGTTCAGCAGCGTGGCGCTCACCGGGCCCGATCGCATGTCGCTTGCGGACATCTGGAGCATGCTGCGCGAAACCTATCTGGGTACGATCGGTTTCGAATTCATGCACATGACCAATGGCGAAGAGCGCGTATGGTTGCGCCAGCGAGTGGAAGCCGCACGCGCCAAGGCTCAGCTCACGCGTGACGAGCGGCTGACCATCTTCAACTCGCTGGTTTCCGCCGAAGGTATGGAGAAGTATCTGCATACGCGTTACGTGGGGCAGAAACGCTTCTCCATTGAAGGCGGCGAATCGCTGATTGCCATGCTGCACGACCTGGTGAATCAGGCGAGCCGGCAGGGCGTACAGGAAACCGTGATTGGCATGGCGCACCGCGGCCGGCTGAACGTGCAGATCAACGTGCTTGGAAAGTCGCCCCAGGAGCTGTTTGAGGAATTTGCAGGCACCTACGATCCGAAAGTGGACATGGGTTCGGGCGACGTGAAGTATCATCTCGGTTTTTCTTCCGACGTAAAGGCCGCGGGTGGCATCGTGCACGTGGCGCTGGCGTTCAATCCCTCGCATCTGGAAATCGTGGATCCTGTGGTGGCCGGGTCAGTGCGTGCGCGCCAGGAGCGGCGTGGTGATGCGCAGGGTGTGACCGTGCTGCCGGTGATGATTCACGGCGATGCATCGCTCAGCGGCCAAGGTATTTGCATGGAGGTCTTGCAGCTTTCACAGGCGCGCGGGTTCCACGTGGGCGGTACGCTGCACATCGTGCTCAACAATCAGATCGGATTCACCATCAGCAACCCGCGCGACGCGCGATCCACGGCCTATTGCACCGATATTGCCAAGATGCTCGAGGCTCCCGTATTTCACGTTAATGGTGACGATCCGGAAGCGGCGATTTTCGCCACGCGCCTGGCGCTGGAGTACCGGCAAAAATTCCACAAGGATGTGTTTATTGATCTGGTGTGCTACCGCCGGCATGGCCACAACGAGGCCGATGAGCCTGCCGCCACGCAGCCGGTCATGTACCGGGATATCCGCGCACGCAGCACCACACCGGCGCTGTACGGCGAAAAGCTGCGGCAGGCCGGGCTGGTGGGCGACGGTGCGCTGGACAAGGCGGTGGATGTATATCGCAAACGGCTGGACGCCGGACAACCGGTGGCGCCGGGTATCGTTCCGCACGTCGCGAACCAGTACACCGTGGACTGGAGCCGCTACCAGCAGCATCACTGGCACGAAGACGTGGATACGCGGCTGCCCGCCGACCGGCTCAAATTCCTGAGTGAGGGCATGAACCGGGTGCCGCCGGAAGTCGAGCTGCATCCCACGGTGGCGCGTATTTATGATGCCCGCCGCAAGATGGCACAGGGCACGCAAGCCATGGATTGGGGCTTTGCGGAGACCCTGGCCTACGCGAGTCTGGTGACTGAGGGCTTCCCCGTGCGGCTCACCGGCCAGGACACCGCGCGCGGCACGTTCTTCCACCGTCACGCGGTGTTGCACAACCAGAAAGACGGGAGCACCTGGACACCGCTTGAACACCTGGCGCCGGACCAGAAGCGCTTCGTGGTGGTGGATTCGCTGCTCTCGGAAGAGGGCGTGATGGCGTTTGAGTACGGCTACAGCACGGCCGAACCGGATGCGCTCGTGATCTGGGAAGCGCAATTCGGCGACTTCGCCAACGGCGCGCAAGTGGTGATTGACCAGTTCATTTCCGCCGGCGAAGCCAAGTGGGGGCGGCTCTGCGGTCTGGTGCTGTTCCTGCCGCACGGCTATGAAGGCCAAGGCCCTGAACATTCCTCGGCGCGCCTGGAACGCTACCTGCAACTCTGTGCGGAGCACAACATGCAGGTGTGCGTGCCATCCACGCCCGCGCAGATGTTCCACATGTTGCGCCGTCAGATGCTGCGCCCGTATCGCAAACCGCTGATCGTCATGACGCCCAAGAGCCTGCTGCGGCACAAGCTCTCGGTGTCCTCGCTGGCGGATCTGACCCACGGGCGCTTCCACGTGGTGATCCCGGAGATTGACGCGCTCAAGGCGGCCAATGTGCGGCGCGTGGTGTTCTGCTCCGGCAAGGTGTATTACGACCTGTTGCAGGCGCGGCGCGCTGCCAAGATCGACGATATCGCGATTGCGCGCCTGGAGCAGTTGTATCCATTCCCGCACGATGAGTACGCCGAGGTCATCGACCTCTACGTCAACGCCCGCGACATCGTGTGGTGCCAGGAAGAACCGCAGAATCAGGGCGCATGGTATGAAATCCGCCATCGCCTGCAGGAGCCGCTGACCGCCAGGCACGTATTGCGTTATGTAGGGCGCGTGGCCTCGGCCTCGCCGGCGGCCGGCTATGCGCAGCTGCACAAAGAACAGCAAAATGCGCTGATTCAGGAAGCGCTGAGCGACAAGCCGGCACTGGTGCAAATCGGCGGCCGTGACAACACCAAGACCCGGGCCGTATCGGAGAAGGCATGAGCATCGAAATCAAGGTTCCGGCGCTGCCGGAGTCCATTCAGGACGCCACGCTCGTAAGCTGGCACAAGCAGCCGGGCGACGC
>JAGWLP010000093.1 GCA_028864905.1 Gammaproteobacteria bacterium | reverse complement strand
ATGGTGCTGCGCTGCGACGACTGCGTGAGCTACCACATCGGCCAGTGCATCGCATCCGGTTGCAGCAAGGACGAGATCGTGGAGGCCATGAGTGTCGCTCTCGTCGTCGGGGGAACCATAGTCATTCCTCACATGCGGCGTGCTATCGAATTCATGGATGAGTTGCAGGCGGAAAACGGAACTCGGTAGATCGTTGCCTTACCAGCGGTGATACGCGGGATGACCAGGCTTGACCGCCACAAACGTGCCGCGGCAGGTGGCGCAGAGTTTGCCGCCAGCATGCAGTTCACCTTCGACGACCGCGCGATCCTCGCTGGATTGCACCACGCGTGCCCGCAGCTGTACCGGGGCCTGTGACGGCGTCGGCCGTTTGAGCGCAATGGAGTAATCGGCGGTCACCGTGCAGGGAGGGTGATCCGCGTGCGCCTGACGCATGAGGTGCCATGCGGCCGTCCAGTTGCAGTGGCAATCCAGCAGCGTGCCGATGATGCCGCCATTCAACGCTCCCGGAAACGCCTCGTGATGTGGCTGCGGCATCCATTCGGCCACCACCTCGTCACCGCTAACGAAGCTCTTGATATGCAGGCCCTGTGGATTGGCCGGACCGCAACCGAAACAGGTGCTGGCCGGCGCATAGATGTCCTGCAGCGCTTGTGCCGTCATGCGCGGTCACGGGTACCGACACGCGGAAGGAAAATCTCGGCCAACATGCACCGCACGCTGCCACCGGCGCAGCTCTCGATGATATTCACCGGGCTGGACACGATGCGTGTGTATTTTTCCATGCTAAGACGTTGCGTGGGTGTCAGGCTGCGCTCGGCGCGCATGGACATCGCGAGCACGCTGCCGCCACCGCGGGTGCCGAGTTGCAACGCGTTTCCGGCAAATTCCAGCATCTGTTGTGCGGTGATTGGAATGATCTCATGATTGGTTTCCTCGAGTCGTCGCTGGATGCTCCGGCGTTCCTTGACCGAGCGAATGCTCGCCAGGCACAACAGTGCAAAGCGATCGCCGATGCACATCATGACGTCCGTGTGGTACACGGACTTGCCGCCTTTATCTACCGCATGAAACTCCACGGGTTCATAGTCGAACTTGCCGGCCCATTCCCGCAGCAGCTTGACGTCGGTGCGCGGCGACAGGCATGCGTAGGCCACGCGATGTTCGCGGTCCAGAACCAGACTCCCTGTGCCTTCGAGATGGCGGCCCTCCAGCTCGGCGCCGGACAAATCCTCGATGCGTTTCACTTGATAACCGCGCTGGGTCTGCAATTCCTCGATGATGTCCAGGCGCCGCTCCCAACGCCGGTTCGGCGCCAGCAGCGGATACAGGACCACACTGCCGTCCGCGTGAAAGCTCACCCAGTTCCCCGGAAATACGGCATCCGGCGTCCAGGGTTCAGGCGTATCGTCAAATACCTCCACACTCACGCCTTGTTTTTGCAGGCTGGACACCAGCACGTCAAATTCCTGCAGCGCCAGGGCTTGCGGATCGTTGACTTCCACGTCGGCACGCTGGAACGCATTGGAAGGCGCGGTTTCGGCGTTCACGCCAAAACGTGCCGGCCGAATCATGAGTACGGCGGGGGCAATTTGTGATTCGTGAGTATTGGTCATGGATTTGGTGTAGGGAGAACGCTGCGGAAATCTTACACTAAATCCCGGCAGCACTGGCCGCGCTACGTATGGCTGCCACAACGTGTGCGCAGGTGATAAAGTTGCGCACAACTGCCAGGTTCACAGGAGGCTTACATGATCTCCGGTTTGGTGCGCGGCGACCGCATGCCAGATTTCCAGCGCCCGAATCCGGCCGGCGAAACCGTGATGCTGTATGACCTGCAAAAGGGCCAGCCGATGTTGCTCCTGGTATTCGAGGATGCTACGGCGCCGGATACGCGCGCGGCACTGGATGCGCTGGCGCGCGATTCAGCTAACAGCGCCCCGACCCGCGTGGCCATGATACGCGGCACTCCAGTGCAATGTGCGACCTTTGCAAAAGGCAGCGCCGACGGCGTAACGCTGCTGGCAGACGACGGTGCCGTCGCCTTGCACCTGCTCGGAGCCGAAGCGCCGGGGCCTCGATTGATCACCGGATTTGCGCTGGATCCCAACTTGCGTGTCATCGAACGCATTGAACTTCAGGCCGGCGGCAATCTCGCGGATTTTCTGCAACGGCTCAATACCGCATGCAAACAGGATGCATCACGCGCGCCGCAGATCATCAGCCAGCAGGCCCCGGCCCTGTTTATCCCGCGCGTGATGGATCCCGCCATGTGCGCGGAGCTGGTTGCATATTTCGAACAGCAGGGCGGTCAGCCTTCCGGTACGGCCTATATAGAAGGTGATAAGGCCTATTGGCGCCAGGATCCGTCGGTAAAGCTGCGGCGCGATGTCTACATCCAGGAAGGCCCGTGGCTGGAGCGCATCAAGGAAGTGGTAGCGCGCCGCGTGCTGCCGGAAATCCAGCACTGCTGCCATTACCAAGTGACACATCACGAGGTATTCAAGCTGGTGTGCTACGACGCGCAGACCGGCGGCTATTTCCGGCCACATCGCGACAACGAATCGCGCGACACCCAGCACCGGCGCTTCGCCATGACGCTGCACCTCAACACCGGAGACTACCACGGCGGCCAACTGCGGTTTCCGGAATTCAGTGCCAATCTCTACGAGTCGGCGCGCGGCGACGCTATCGTATTTTCCTCGTCGCTGCTGCATGAAGTAGTGCCGGTGACCGCCGGTAAGCGTTACGTGTTGCTGGGCTTCTTCTTCGGCGATGATCAAACCATGCAGCCGATCCAGTACGTTTGAATCCCCTGCGACGCAAGTGGCGTGCCATCTATATGAGCGGGTTTCCCCATGCTCTAAAAAACCCCCTGACGTTTCCACATCAGGGGGCGATGTTTAGAGCTTGGCGATTTTGACCATGGATGGTCTTATGCCGCAAAGGGCATGGATGCCCGAGAGCGGCGACCTACTTTTGCATTGGGGGCTCGAAGCGAAGCTTCGAGCGACCGCACATGGATGTGCGGCCTGGGGCTAAACGAAGTTACGTGGCTACGCCAAGGACGGCAATAATAGACTCACTATACGAGTTGGTTTCCCCATGCGAACCTCAAAAGAAAACCCCGATAATCTCTCGACTATCGGGGTTAGTATTTAGAGCCTGGCGATGACCTACTTTCGCATGGGGAAACCCCAAACTATCATCGGCGCTGAGCAGTTTCACTTCCGAGTTCGGGATGGGATCGGGTGGTACCCGCCCGCCAGTGTCGCCAGGCAAACCATTTCACTGTCACGCGCCGCAGCGCGCGGTGAATCCAGAAAGTTGTTGACGCCTTGCATGTCGCAATCGTGATAAACACCGGCCATGCCCCAGCAAACCGCTTGGGGTTATATGGCCAAGCCGCACGGTCAATTAGTACTGGTTAGCTCAACGCGTTACCGCGCTTACACACCCAGCCTATCAACGTCGTAGTCTTCGACGGACCTTCAGGGGCA
>JAGWLP010000026.1 GCA_028864905.1 Gammaproteobacteria bacterium | reverse complement strand
CTGCCGGTTACGGTTTCAGCCATGCGGCCAAGCGCTGCACGCCCGCGGATCTGCGCCAGGGCATGAGCGTATATGAGCTGGCCGCGCGTTGCGGACCGCCGAAAAACAAACGCGTACTCGCGTCCGGTGCAGCGAGTGGCGCACACCGCCGCGGCGTGCACGGGCCGCATACGGAACTCTGGACTTACGATTTCGGTTCTCAGTACCTGGTGCAGAAAGTCACGCTGGTGGACGCTCAGATCGACAGCGTGACCACCGCTTCCCGCGGCGGGCGGCATTGAAGTGTCAATGTGTGGCGGCGGCCGCGCTGCGCACGAAGCGTGCCGGCAGATCGTAAAAACGCAGCTCCATGGGTTGGCCGCGCGCGTCGAGATCAAACGTCACGTATTGATCGAAGGCTTCGTCGTAGAAACGGTAGGGCATCTTCACGCGAAACGTATTGTGGTTCCAATGCACCAAGTCGCCATCCAGGTTCGGATTGCCAACCTGTAGATTCAGGCGACCATCCGCAAGCGTGATCTTTACGCTGCCATCCAGGTCGTTGCTGTAAGTTCCCACGTAGGCCTTCAAAGGCAGGGGCGTAGGACCGGGCACGCGTGCGGCGGCGAGCTTGGCTTGGTCAGCCCGGTCCCGGGCGTCCTGCGCGTGCGCGGCCTTCAGCAGCGCACCTTCCGCGTCGCGTGACGGCAGACCCAGATAAGCATCGAAGATGTGGTACAGCAGGGCGTTACGCGCGTCGTCGTGATCCATGTTGGTGAGCACCACCACGCCCAGGTGCTCGCTGGGAAGCATGCCAAGTGCCGAGGCCATGCCGTCAATGTCGCCGTCGTGCATCACCAGCTTGCGGCCGTCATAGTCCTCGACCACGAACCCCAGACCGTAGTTCAGGAACTGGCTCGCCGGACTCATGGTATGCAGCCAGGAACCGATGCCGCTGTCCACCGGAATCAGCATCTGCGGGGTCTCCATCTGTACGGTGACGTCCGGGCTGAGCACGCTCTTGCCGTCGTAGCTGCCGTTATTCAGCAGCATCAAAAGCCAGTGACTCATGTCGTTGACGCTGGAATTGATGCCGCCGATGGGCGCCATGGCATCCGTGTCATAGCGGCGGATCACGGAAACCTTGCCGTCCACCAGCGCGTGCGGCGCCGCGACATCCGCGTCGGCATTCATGGCTTCGCTCGAGGTGTCGGTGTGGTTCATGCCCAGAGGCGTGAACAGGTGCGCACGCACGTAGTCTTCCCAACTTTGGCCGGTGATCGCCGGGATGACCTGGCTCGCCACCAGGTACATCGCGTTGTTGTAGCAAAAGCGTGCGCGGAAGCTGTAGGCCGGCTTGGCGTAGCGCAGGTGTTGGATGATCTGGTCGCGGTCGAACCCGGTGGTGAACCACATGAAGATCGGATCGCAGTAACCGCTGCGATGCGTGAGCAGATCGCGTACCGTGATCTGGCGCGTGACCCAGGGGTCATTGAGCTCAAAGCGCGGCAGGTATTGGGTGACCGGATCGTCCCAGTGGAGCTTGCCCGCGGCCACCAGCATACCCAGGGCCGCAGCGGTGAATGCCTTGCTGTTGGAGGCGATCGTGAACAGCGTATCGGCATCCACCTTTCCGGACTGGCCGAGTTCGCGCACGCCGTAACCGCGCGCCACCACCACCTTGCCGTCCTTGACCACGGCGACGGCGAGGCCCGGCACCTGCCAATCATGCATGATCTTCTGCACGTAGCTGTCCAGATTGGCAAGCGGCGCAGGCGCGGGTTGTGCTGCGGCGCGCACGGCGGCGAAACACAAGGCAAAAAGCAGGAGACTCAGCTTGCGCATGTGGGTAGCTCCGGAAAGGCGGGGGAAACCTACTTGAAGCTCAGCAGCTCGATGTCGAATACCAGCATGCCTTTGGGGGCGCCGGGGCGGTTGCGGTTGTCATATGCTAACTGGCCCGGTATCCACACGCGTACGCGTTCGCCTGCAACCATCAGCGGCAGCATTTCCTGCCAGCCCTGGATCAGCTTGTTGAGCGGGAAAGTAGCGGGCGAGGTGCTGCCGTCGGGATTGACCGTGCTGTCGAATTTGCGCCCGTCCGTGGTCCAGCCGGTGTAATTCACGGTGATTACCGAATCCAGCGTGGGATGCACACTGCCGGTGCCGGAACTCAGCACTTGGTAGGCAAGACCATGGGGCAGGACCGTGGCCGTACTTGGTGGCGCGGCCACATCCGGCGGTGGCAAGTAGGGATTGGTTACGCAACCGGCCAGCAGCAATGCCGCTGCGAACAATGCAAGGGAATCACGGCGGATGGCAAACACCGGGGCACTCCCCCAAATTTTGCCATCTTACTCCAGCGCGGACTCGAGTGTGTGTCACCCCCGAGCCCATGTGCCGCTCCGGAGCCCGGGCGCAATTGGCGTAGAATGCGGTCAATCCCCCCATGTCACGAAGGCGCACATGCCGGCCACGGGCGCAGGTTACGCATCCCAGCAACGCTGGACGTTGGACGATATTCCCTGGCACGCCATTCGGCATGCGGCGGTCGCGCGGCACGAAGAATTGTTCTACCTGGTGACCGGCGCTTCGTTCATCGAAATCACCACCGATCTCTATACCCGCAATCTCATCGAGTATTTCGCCGGCGATCCCGAGGTCACCGAATGGCTGGAATACCACTGGGAGCACGAAGAGCTGCAGCACGGGCAGGCGCTCAAGCGCTATGTGCAGACCGTGTGGCCGGAGTTTGACTGGGAGCGCGCGTATCGCGATTTTTTTGAGGAATATTCACGCTGCTGCAAGGTGGAACTGCTCGAGCCCACGCACAGCATGGAAATGGCGGCGCGCTGCGTGGTGGAAATGGGTACCGCCACGTATTACACCACCTTGAGCCGCCTGAGCCGCGATCCGGTGCTGAGCGAGCTTACCGACCATATTCGCGAGGACGAGGTGCGTCATTACAAGCACTTCTATCATTATTTCCGCATATATCGGGCGCGCGAAGGCGCCGGCCGCGGGCGCACGCTGCGTGCGCTCTGGCATCGGCTGAAAATGATAGACGGAGAGGACGGCCTGATTGCGATGAAGCATGTATACCGAGCCAGCCATCCGGACAAACCATTCGACAAGCGCGTATACCGGGACCTGCACCGCCGCTGCCGGCGCGCCGCCGGCCGGCATTTCCCGCACGAGATGAGCGTCAAGATGCTGATCAAGCCGCTGGGGTTAAGCCCGCGCTTTCAGCACCTTGCCCTGCCGATACTGACCGGCGTCGTGCGCCACGTGGTGATGTAGAGTCACGCAACTGAATCTCCGCGGCCGGGGCCCAGTCGCGCAGGTTTGAGTTATTTTTTCCTGCTTTTCCTGATATCGCGCGCACCCACAGCGGCGGATTTCGCGTGCGCGGCGCGATGCGGCCGCGTATTGCCGTAACTGCTGCGCCAGATTTTGCCGCGTGCGGATTTCTTGTCGCCTTTGCCCATGTGTTTTCCTTTATAAGGTTCGGAGTTCGCGAAGTGTGCATCATCCCCGCAACGGCATTATAACGGCTTGCAGTGCTACGAACCTCAGCCGTTATCCGGTTTCAGAGCTGACGTTTGCGACGGTGTAATGCGGGTTGATCTGGAAGCGCTCCGGACTGCACGTGTTGCTGCTTTGAGAGCGCGTGAATCCGCAGTGCGGCCGCTGCTCGGCAAATGCAGACGCTCGCACCCGGCAATGCCGGTTTCCGGATTCCATTTGCTTATCTGACCGGTCGCGTTACTGGTTGACCGGCTTGGCCAATACTGACAAGTCTTGTCAGTGCCGCGCAGAAGCCAGGTGAAAAAAAGGACTTGCCATGCCGGCGTCCCGCCGCATGGCAAGTCCGCCTCCACGTCCTGTGGAGCCGCGCAGATGCCTATCCACGCATCAAGTTCCGGGAAGCGGGCGCATCCTGCAGCCCGCCAATACAGGGCGCTGCCGGCCGCGGAGGTTCGGCCGGCGCGCGCCTGTCCCGCGTCTCCCCATAGATATCCATGCAAATCGGATGCCAAACCTGGTGCGGGGTATCGTGCCCGTTGCCCGGATTTGGGTCCGCGGCACCGCTGTGGGATGATGACTTTGACAGCCCCAATATCTTTCCGCATGAGCCGCACACTTTCCCCGGCACGCGAGCGCGCGCAGTTGCCCATCGGCATTTTCGATTCCGGAGTCGGCGGGCTGACGGTATTGCGTGCCATAGCCACCCGGCTGCCGGCAGAGCAACTTTTGTACCTTGGCGACACCGCACGTCTGCCTTACGGCACGAAGAGCGCCGCATCGGTGGCGCGCTACGCGCTGCAGGCGGCCGCACATCTGGTGGAGCGCGGCATAAAGATGCTGGTGGTGGCCTGCAACACCGCCTCGGCGGTTGCGATGCCGGCACTCGCGGCGGAATTTGCGCCGCTGCCGGTCATCGGTGTGGTGGAAGCGGGCGCCGAAGCCGCAGTGCGCGCTTCGCGCAGCGGTCACATCGCAGTGCTTGCCACCGAAAGCACGGTGCGCGGCGGCGCTTATGAGCGTGCGATTCGCGCGCGACGTGCCGACGCACGCGTGTTTTCGCAGGCCTGTTCGCTGTTCGTGGCGCTCGTTGAGGAAGGCTGGACCCAGGGACCGCTGGTGGAAGCGGTGGCGCGCGAGTATCTGCAGCCGCTGCTCGCTGAAAAGACGTGCGACGGCCTGGATTGCCTGGTGTTGGGCTGCACGCATTTCCCCCTGCTCAGCGGAACCATCCGGCAGGTTGCGGGCGCAGAGGTGACGCTGGTGGATTCCGGCGAAACAGTGGCGCAGGCGATTGCGGATACGCTGGCGCAACAGCTGCTGCTGCGTGCTCCGGGTTTGCGCGGCGCGCACAGGTTCCTGGCCACGGATGACGCCGCGCGCTTTGCACGCGTGGGCAGCCGTTTTCTGGGCGCCGAAATCGCGCTCACCGATGTCGAGCAGGTGGACTTGTGACCCAGACCCGCGCCGCCCTGGATACGCACGCCGCAGAGCGCTTCGTCCGCATCGCCCTCGAAAACATCGCGCGCGAATATCCCAATCACCTGCAACACCTGTTGAACGGCGATGCCGACGTGCGCGCGCCGCGCTCGCTGCATCCCGCATTCTTCGGCAGTTACGATTGGCATTCGGCGGTGCACAATCACTGGTTGCTGGTGCGGCTGCTGCGACTGATGCCGGAAAGGGAATTCCGCGAGACTGCGTGTGCGCTTCTGGATGTGCATCTCGATGCCGCCAACATTGGTGCGGAATGCAGTTATCTCGACGCGCCACACCGTGCCGGATTTGAGCGACCCTACGGTTTGGCGTGGCTGCTGCAACTCGCGGTCGAACTGCACGAATGGGATTCCGCCCAGGCGCGGCACTGGCGCGTCGCATTGCGGCCGCTGGAGGAACTGGCGGTCGCGCGTTTTTCGGAGTGGCTGCCGAAACTCAGTCACCCCATCCGCAGCGGCGAGCATGCCAATGCCGCGTTCGCACTCGGCTTGCTGTACGACTATGCCTGCAGCACTAGGCACGCGGCGCTCGCGCCGCTGGTGAAGAGCCGCAGTCGCGACTTTTATTCGGCCGACAGGAACGCGCCGTTGGCTTACGAGCCGTCGGGTCATGATTTCCTCTCGCCCGCATTGGCGGAAGCGGATTTAATGCGGCGCGTGTTGCCGCAAGCCGAGTTCGCGGACTGGCTCGGCAAATTCATGCCGCAAATTCCCCTGCGGGGGAAATCAGCGTGGCTGCAGCCGGTGCCGTCGCGTGATCGTGCCGATGGCAAGCTCGCGCATCTCGACGGTTTGACTCTGAGCCGCGCCTGGATGCTGGAGGGTGTGGAATCGGCGCTGTCCGAAGACGACCCGCGCCGTGGGGCGCTGCGGGCCGCGGCGCGTGCGCACGCGCAGGCCGGTCTTGCCGCGGTTACCGAAGAGCACTATGCGGGCAGCCACTGGTTGCCGAGTTTCGCCGTATATCTGCTGACGCGGCGCGGAATTCAGGAAAATGCTTGAATCGCCGCAGGCCGTCCCGCGCTGGTGGCGGCGTCTGAGCTGGCGACTGGCGATGATTATCTGGCTGTCGCTGCTGGCGACCGTGGTGGGCGTTGCGTTCCGCGGCGTGGTCAATCCGGCCACCACCGCTTTCATGCAGCAGCGCCTGCTGTATCTGCAGACCCACGGCCAGCCGCGCGCGCGCATCGACTACCACTGGGTAGATTACGCCGACATGGCGCCCGCCATGCCTCTGGCGGTGGTCGCCTCCGAGGACCAGACCTTTCCCTGGAACCACGGCTTCGATCTCGAGGCCATCGAAAAGGCGTTGCATCACAACCGCGTGAGCCGGCGCATCCGCGGCGCCAGCACCATCACCCAGCAGACTGCGAAGAACCTGTATCTGTGGTCCGGCCGCGACTATTTCCGCAAGGCGCTGGAGGCTTATTTCACCGTGCTTATCGATGTACTGTGGCCGAAGCAGCGCGTTCTGGAGATGTATCTCAACACCGCGCAGTTCGACAGCAACGTGTTCGGCGTGGGCGCGGCCGCGCGACATCTGTTTGGCAATTCGCCGGCACAACTGACCCCGGCGCAGGCGGCACTTCTGGCCGCGGCCCTGCCCTCGCCGGATCGCTCCAGCGTCACCGATCCGTCCGCCTATCTGCAGCGGCGCCAGGCCTGGATTCTGGATCAGATGCAGGAACTCGGCGCCGACTATCTCAACGGCATTGGGGCGACGCCGCGGCACTGAGCGCTTATTGCCGCTCCAGCACCACAACGCCACCCATCTTGCGGCCCTGGGCACGTGCGCCGGGGATCAGCGTCATCAGCACAGCCGCGAACCAGGCGCCGCGCACGCTGCGCTTGAGGCGCCGGCCTTCGTCCCAGAGCGAATGAAACTTGAGCGGCGTCCAGCCCAGCGGCCGGAAGAACTCGACATGCTGTTTGGGTCCGAACTGAAACGGCAGCGGGGCGCCCGACGACTGCCTGGCAATGTGACGCCGCGCCATTTTCAGCGCGCGCGGCGACATGAGGTCCGTGAGCCAGCGGCGGAACGAAGCCGCCTGGCGCAGATCCGCGGCCAGGGTTTGGACCTGCTCCTCGCTCAGATACGCCAGCAGGCCTTCGGTGACGATCAGCACGCGGTTGGCGGCGGCGCCTACACGCTCGAACAACGCCCGGCGCTGGTCCGCGTCGGTCAGATCCACGGCGTGGCGTTCCAGCCGGCAGAAGGCACGTGCATCCTTGAGCCGTGCCGATTTGTATTCGATGATTTCCGGCAAATCCGCTTCCACCCAGCGCAAGCGCGCCGGCAGTGCCAGGCGGTGGGGACGGGTATCCAGGCCGCAGGCGAGATTCAACACCGTGTCAAAACCGTCCTGCTCGACACTGTCCTGGATGAGCTCGTCCAGAATCTGCGTGCGCACCACCATGGGCCAGGCGAGGTGTTTGGCTTTGGGCAGGCGCTCAACGATCGCGTGGCCGCGCTCGCCCGCCAGTTCGTGCGCGTAGGGGTCGTGGAACAGGGCGTCCGGACGTTCGCTCTCCAGCGCGCGGTACATCGCCACCCACAAGGCGGTGTCGGAAACGTTGCGGATCAACGGCTCATCGCTCATATGCACAGTCTGGGTGTCAAGGCGGTTCAGAATGTCGGCTTGCGACGCAGTTGTAAAGCGCTTGTGGCGCGCACCCGGGAAGGCGATGATTATCCCCCGTTACGTACCGTCACCGGAGAACCGCTATGCGTCGTCTGGCCGTGTTTTTACCTATGTTGTTGTTGGCTGCCTGCTCCGTGCAGCAGCAGGAGATCAGCGTCCCATCCCTGGTGATGCCCGCCACCGGCGTGACGCGGCTCAACATGAACGTGAATGTCGGTGTCGTCACCATTACGCCCAGCAGTGATGGCCAGGTACACGTGGCCCTGAGCCTCAAACCCTCGAGCAGCTTTTTCGGCTTGTTGACTAACAGCGCCAATCTGGCGGCGGCGCAGCACGCCACCGTCAATCACGCACTCAGCAACGGTAGCCTGACGCTGGGCGTGCAGTATCCAGCCAATACCGATACCAGTAATATCAGCGAGCACTGGAATGTGGCGCTGCCGCCAGCAGTCACGGTTACTGGGCATGTGAATGTCGGCGAGCTGAATGTAAGCGGTATTGCGGGCGGCGTGGATGCCGGTCTGAACGTCGGTGCCGTGCACCTCGACGTTCCCGGCGGTGAGCTCAGAGTCAGCGCCAACGTCGGAAAGGTCCAGGCGACGGTACGCAGCCTGGATTATTCCGATATTGCACTCGGCGCCGGCGTCGGCGAGGCCGGCCTGACGGTGGAAGGCGTGCGCGCCGGCGATGTGCACAAGACCGGCGCAGGTGAGAATTTGAATTACAAGCTGAACGGCAAGAACAGCATCAGCCTGCAAGTCACCACCGGTTCGGTGAAGCTGGCACTGCTGACGCACTGAGCCGCGCCGCGCGCGTCATCGGCTCAGTGGCCGAAATCGGGATGCGGCAGCGTGTGCAGGGGAGTGGGCAGGTGTGAGATATAAGCCGCGAGCGCACGTATCTGCGCGTTGTTCAGCGCTTTGGCCTGCGGCGCCATGATGATGTTCTGCCGCTGGCCGTCCCGGTATTCGGTGAGCGCCTGGACCAGGTAATCGGCGTATTGGCCCGCGATGATCGGTGGCGGATTGCCCGGCAGGGGCGTCGGATGGGCGCCGTCGGCACCGTGGCAGGCGGAGCAGGTGTTTTTGAACTCCTGCGCGGCCCAGGCGAGCGTGGCGGGCGGCGCGGAGGCTGTGGTGCCGGCTGCGGGTGTATCGTCGGCCAGGGACGCGCCGGCGGCGAGGCCCAGGAGCAGAATCGCAATTGCAGTCAGGGATTTCATGGCTGGGCTCCGGAGCCGGGTTTGTAGGGTTTACCCAGGCTGCTGAAATACGCGGCAATGTCCTCCATCTGCTGCTGCGTCAGCGACGAGGCCTGCGCATGCATGGTCTTGTGGCTGCGGGCGCCGCTCTTGTATTCCTTGAGCGCGTGCACGATGTAGGCCGCGTTCTGCCCGGCCAGCTTGGGCACGCGGTAGCTGGGGTACACATTGGTGTAATCGGCGATGCCGTGGCAGCCGAGGCAGGTTTGTGATTCGACCTTGCCCTTGGCAGGGTCGCCGGCCGCGTGCGCCGCGAAACTCGCGCCGAGCGCTGCGCAGGCCACTATAAGGACGGCAATGCGGCTCCGCATTGGAAGTCTCCCGTGCAAAGGGGTTGGAAACAGTACCGGAAGCGGCGCATAGGTTACCAGATTGAACGCGCATTTTCCGCCCGCGGTTTGCTGCCCGTGTCGTCGGGAGCGGCTCGCGCTACCATGCCGGTCTGAATCGTGCACTCCGGTGTAGCCGATGGAAAAGATCCGCAAACCCGAAGCTCAGTGGCGCGCGCAGTTGACGCCCGAGCAGTACGCGGTTACGCGCCAGAAAGCCACCGAGCGGCCTGGCACCGGCGAGTATCTGCACACTCACGCGGCCGGCATTTACCGCTGCGTGTGCTGCGGCAATCCGGTGTTTACCTCGGAGACGAAGTTCGAATCCCACTGCGGCTGGCCGAGCTTCACCGCGCCGGCGGGCGGTACGAGCCTGGAAGAGCACACTGACAACAGTTACGGCATGCAGCGCATCGAAGTCGTGTGCGCACAGTGCGACGCGCACCTCGGCCACGTATTCAATGATGGCCCGCCGCCCGCCGGCCTGCGCTATTGCATCAATTCCGCGGCGCTCAAGTTCGAACCGGCGGAAAGCGGCGGTCAGAAGTGACCGAAGAGATTTTCCGCGCCGACGCCTACGCACGTGCTTGTGAGGCCACGGTGCTCAGCGTGGATGAGCGCGGCGTGCAACTCGATCGAACTGTTTTCTATCCGCTTGGCGGTGGCCAGCCGGGAGACACCGGCGTGCTGCGGCTTGACGATGGCCGCGAACTGCGCATCGTCGATACCCATAAAGGCGCGGCGCCCGGTGAAATCCTGCATCTGCTGGCGGAGGCGGCGGATTGGCTGCGGCCGGGAATGCGGGTCACCGCGGAAATTGATTGGGAGCGGCGTTACCGGTTGATGCGCATGCATACCTGTCTGCACCTGTTGAGTGCCGTCATCGTCGCGCCGGTCACCGGCGGGCAGGTCGGCGACGGCTACGGCCGGCTGGATTTCGATCTACCGGATAGCCCGGATATTGCGGAAGTCAACGAAAAACTCCGCACGCTCATTGCAGGCGACGCGCCGGTGTCGTTCCGCTGGATCACGGACGCGGAACTGGACGCGCACCCCGAGCTGGTGAAAACCCTGTCAGTGCAGCCGCCGCGGGGCGTGGGACGCATCCGGCTGGTGAACATTGAGGGCATTGACCTGCAACCCTGCGGCGGCACGCATCTCGTGCATATCGGTGAAATCGGCGCGGTCAGCATCACCGAGATCGAAAAGAAAGGCCGCCAGAACCGGCGCGTGCGGCTTGAATTTCCCGCCGCCGCGCCCCATGCAGGCTGAGGAAGCTCGAGTGCAGAATATGATTGTGGGAACGACGGTCTTGTGGGAGCGGCGATATTCGCCGCGATTGCGAAGTTATCGCGGTCGGGACGACCGCTCCCACAAGATGTTATGGCGGCATAAATAGCAGGACATTTTTCAGGAGCTAGCCACATGAACACAGCGGAAAAAGGCCACGGCATCACCATCGTGGCGTATGTACTGCATTTGCTCGGCGCCATCACCGGCATCCTGAGCATCGTGGCGCTCATCATCAACTACGTGAAACGCGGCGACGACGGCGCGGTCATGGATAGCCATCATTCCTGGATGATCCGCAGTTTCTGGTGGGCCATCCTGTGGTGCATCCTGATCGCCGCGAGTTATCTCTTGCTGGTGGGCTTCATCGTTGGCGGCATCGCCTTCCTGATCGTGTGGATCTGGTACATCTACCGCCATGTGCGCGGATTGATCAATCTCACCGAAGAAAGACCGATGCCGGCGTGAAGTTTGGAAGATTACTTATCCAGATAGTTGGAAACGTACTGCTCCTCTAATCCCCAATATTTTGCGCCCCGCAGGACTAAATCCTTGTACTCGCCGGAGGGCGCGATATTCTCATCAGTAAGTGACGATATATATGTATCGACGATTTCGTCCTTACCATTAATCCGCAATTTAATGCAGCATCTTTCGTACTCTTTTTCGTAGCCATCCAATTTATTGAAATCTTCTTTATCGATTTCGAAACACACCCCGTACACTTGACCTCCCGTTAAAGACTTCAGATTTGCTTTCGCTGTCTTGTCGGCACCCTTTTTGTTGTAGGTAAACTCATATCCACTTGCAGTCGCTTGAGATCCACAGTGGTATTTCTTTATTCGCTCTCGCAATCTCGGAGGGAACATATTGCTGCCGTAGGCAAAGTAGTACTCGTGCCGGATGCCGCAAATATCGTCCATCTTCCTTATGAAATTCGTTTTTAATTCAGCGCTCGTCAACAGATTCTTTTTGTATTCTTCAAAAAATTGAAGTACCGCTTTGAAAAAATTCTCCCGATAAATACGCATGTTTGTCGGATCATCTTTTTCAAATAAGACGATCATGTCATGTGTGAGAGCATGATTTATTCGCGATGATTCTTGGGTGGCTGCTTCGTGCAATAAGCCGCACCTTATATTGTTGAAGAATCCTTCTGCATTAGTGCGTAGCTTGAAATGATCTGAGAATGGCTTGCGGTTCATTAGAAAATTACAGAATAATTCCTTGCTCGAATGATATTCGAAACCCCGAGGTGTTTTTGACGTTGTATAGACCTTGCCTTCATAGAGGGCTTCAAGGAATTCAATGAGGATGCATTGAAGTGCTACCGCAGAAAATCCTTCTCCCGCGTCTTTTTTCTTGGCTAATATCCATTTAATTGGATCAATAAAGCGAGTGACTATTCTTTCTTCAAGCAACTTATAAGCGCTGTCCCAGTCCGGATGATTATCCGAATCTGGAAGAGTGCTGTCGATCAAATCGAGCCTGATGTCTTTCCAACTCGACACTGGTACGAAACCAGAGATAAAAGTGTTTTCTTCTATAGCTCCTGTTGTCATGGATATTTTTAAGCTGTGGCCCGTATTTTGTTCATCTCTCTTAGTACCAGATCGATCCGCTCCACCGCCCAGTCAATCTGTTCGCGGGTGATGACCAGCGGCGGGGCGAGGCGCACCACGGTTTCATGGGTTTCCTTGCTCAGGATGCCGTGGCTCATGAGCTGCTCACATACGGCACGCGCGCTCACCTTGCGCGGATCGAATTCGATGCCGACGAACAAACCCTTGCCGCGCAAATCCTTGATGAGCGGGCTTTTGAGCGTGTGCAGTTTGTCCAGCAGATAAGCGCCCATCTCGGCGGAGCGCTCCGACAGTTTTTCTTCCATCAGGACATTCAAGGCTTCCAGTCCCACGGCCGCAGCCAGCGGATTGCCGCCGAAGGTGCTGCCGTGATCGCCGGGTGTGAATACGTCCATCACGTCCTTGCGCGCGAGGAACATGGATACCTGCAGGAGACCGCCACCCAGTGCCTTGCCGAGAATCAAACCGTCGGGTTTGACGTTCTCATGCTGGCAGGCCAAGAGCTTGCCGGTACGGCCGAGGCCCGTCTGGATTTCATCGCAGATCAGCAGCACGTTGTGTTTCTTGCACAGCTCGGCGCATTTCGCGAGATAGCCTGCGGGCGGCACGCGGATGCCGGCCTCGCCCTGGATCGGCTCGACCAGAAACGCCGCGGTATTCGGCGTGATGGCTTTTTCGAGTGCCGCAGCATCGCCATAGGGAATCACTTTGAATCCTGCCGGGAAGGGGCCGAAGCCGTCCTTGTACTGTGCTTCGCTCGACATGCCGACGATGGCGATGGTGCGGCCGTGGAAATTGCCCTCGCAGGCAATGATTTCCGCCTTCCCTACGGGAATGCCCTTGACCTTGTGGTCCCACTTGCGCGCCGCCTTGAGTGCGGTCTCGACGCCCTCGGCGCCGGTGTTCATCGGCAAGGCCATGTCCATGCCGGTCAGTTCGCACACGCGCTTCAGGAACGGCCCGAGCTTGTCGGTGTGAAAGGCGCGCGAGCAGATGGCGAGTTTGTCAGCCTGATCCTTGAGCGCCTGGACGAGGCGCGGATGCGAATGGCCGTGGCTCACGGCGGAGTAGGCGCTCATCATGTCGAGGTATTTGTTGCCGGCGTCGTCCCAGACGTACACGCCCTCGCCGCGCGTGAGCACCACGGGCAGCGGCAGATAATTCTTGGCGGCATAACGGTTTTCAAGTTCAATGGTTTTGTTCATGGCGATCACTCTTGAAGTAGTTGCGGCTCATTGCGGCATGAGCCGGCGTTCGGTACGTCAATATGATACTCGCGCGCCCGAGCGCGGACAAAAACCGCGATGATGATGGCGCATTCCCGGCGCCGTCTTGACCGCGCGGCGTGCGCCTGCGCAATTCAAGGAGGCGCGGCGGCGTATTCGTCGGGGTTGATTCTTGGATAAAACACATGTCACCAAGAAGCGCGGCTTTGATAACTACCTCGCGGATGGTCGCGAAGGCATAATGCAATTAGTCGCAATCAGGAACGACGGGAGCTGATTGATGAGCGCGTCTGAGCCCATAAGTTTCGCGGGCACTGCCGGAGCACTCGAAGGTTTGCTGGATCATCCGGCAGGCGCCCCGCGCGCGCTGGCGGTGGTGTGTCATCCGCATCCGCTGCAGCAAGGCGCGATGACCAACAAGGTTACCTACATTGTGGCGCGCGCCTTCAATGACCTGGGTGCGCTCAGCCTGCGTTTCAATTTTCGCGGCGTGGGCAAGAGCGCCGGTACCTATGACAATGGTGTCGGCGAAACCGAAGACGCACTGGCGGCGCTCGATTGGCTCGCGGCGCAACACCCCAGCTTGCCATTGTGGCTCGGCGGATTTTCTTTCGGCGCCTACGTGGCGCTGCGCGCGCAAAGCGAGCGGCCGGTCCAGCGCCTGGTGACTGTGGCACCGGCAGTGGAGCGTTTTAATGCCAATCCGATCCAGCTTCCGCGAATGCCGTGGCTGTTGATCCAGGGCGATGCGGATGAGGTGGTATCACCGCAAGCAGTGTTCTCCTGGGTTGCCGGCCTGAGCATCAAGCCGCAACTCTTGGTGCTCAAAGGCGCCGGCCATTTTTTCCACGGACGGCTCAATGAAGTGCGACAGGCGGTAGTGCAGGCGTTCTCCGGCGGTCCATAGACCATTCCGCAGGTTTGTTAAACTTGGACTGCCGGCTTGGTACGGTAACTTCAGGGAGTTTCATCATGCGCCGCATTCTTTTGGCATTCATGCTTGTCGGCCTGGCCGGCAGCGCCTTCGCCAGCAACGACATCAACAATCTGCCGGCCTTGACCCAGGGCCAGTTCCACGATTTGTCGGCGGATCTGGGTGCGGTGCTGTCGTTCAAACAATTGCAATCCGCGGAGGCGGAAGGTATTACCGGATTCGACTTGGGGCTGGACCTGAGCAGCACCAATGTGGCGCATGCCGCGGCGTGGAACACTGCGACCAGCGGCAGCGGTGTGACCACGATCCCGATGGCACGCGTCAGTCTCAGCAAGGGGCTGCCCTTCGGATTCGATATCGGCGGGTTCTACAGCGGCGCGACCAACTCCAACATCAAGGATTATGGTGCGGAGCTGCGTTATGCCCTCGTGGACGATGGCGTCCTCACCCCGGCGGTTGGCTTACGCGCGGCGTTCAGCCGGCTCACGGGCGTGAATCAATTGTCCTTTCAGACCAAGAGTCTGTCGCTGTCGGTGTCCAAAAGTCTGGGTCCGTTTATTCCCTATGCGGGCATAGGGCGCGTGTGGATCAACAGCAACCCGGACGCCGCTACCGGCCTGCAAGACGAAAATTTCACCGCCGACGAAAGTTTTGTGGGTATCGCGTTTGAATTCGGCGTGCATCTGGCGCTGGAACTCAATCGCACCGCCGGCAATAATACCTACAGTGTGAAACTGGGCTTCGGTTTCTGATGCGGCCCTGATTCCTGCCCGGGTTGGCTGCTGGGGAGCAGTACGGCCGGGCGGGAATTCAGTGGTGGAGATTGCAGTCAAATCAGACGGCCCGCATGGGCCGTCGCGTTTTGAGAAGGGTCATGTTTGCGCAACTGGTCAAGTTCCTGGATCAGCAACTCGGAAACCGCAGCGGCGACACCGCGGTTCCCGCCGAGGAGCTGCAGCGCGCGGTGGCCGCGCTGTGCGTGGAAATGGCGCGCGCCGACATGCAGGAGCACCCCGCGGAACTGGGGCGCGCCCAGAAAATGCTGGCGCAGCGCTTCTCACTCAGCAGTGAGCAAGCCGGCGCGCTGTTGAAAGCAGGCATGGCGGATTCGGATCGCGCCGCGTCGCTTTATCGTTTTGTCAAGCTCATCAACCGGCAGTTTGACGCCGACGCCAAACGCAGCTTGCTGGTCATGCTGTGGCGCCTGGCGTATGCCGACGGGCAGCTTGACAAGTATGAGGACGCGCTCATGCACAAGCTTGCCGAGCTGATGTATGTGCCGATCGTGGATTTGATGCGCGCCAAGGATCTGGCGTTGCAGGAGAAATAACCAACCGCCGGCGTCGCGCCGGAATCGGATTGAGGCACAACCGGGGCCGCGTGCCCGCGGCCCCGAGCCGCAACTTCTTACTTCACCATGTCCTTCATGGCCTTGAGGGCCTGAACTTTCACCACATTGCGCGCTGGTTTGGCCTTGAAAATCGTCGGCTGACCGGTGAACGGATTGATGCCTTCGCGCTCCTTGGTGGCCGGCTTGCGTACCACGCGGATTTTCATCAGACCCGGCACCACGTACACGCCCGGGCCTTTCTTGCCGAGGCACTTGCCGATCAACCCGGACAGGTTTTCAAACACGCTGACCACCTGTTTGCGGGCCAACCCGGTGGTGGCGGCCAGGTACGCATAGGTCTCCGACTTGGTCAAGGGCTTGTCGGCCGATATCGCCGGCGCCTTGACGACCTTAGCCACGGTTTTGGCCTTGGCCTTGGGTTTGGAAGCAGCCTTTTTCATTGCAGCCATTTAGGTCTCCTGTGGATGGCGGTGCGGAACACGCCGCGAAATCTAGCACAGGCCGGGTAAAAGTGTGAGGGTTTTCCGCTAAAAAACCGCGGTTTTTGCGCTTTTTGTTCAGCGCAACGGCCAGGGCAGCGGCAGCAGGATGTTGATGACTTGCAGCAGGATGAGAACCGCGAGCGGCGAGAGATCCAGTCCGCCGATGGGCGGAATCAACTTGCGCGCCGGACGCAGCAACGGCGCATTGAGACTCCACAGCAAGCTGGCCACCGGGTGGCGCGGTGCGGTGCTCATCCAGCTCAATATGGCCTCCACCAGGATGGTGAGGAAGTAAAGGTTCACCAGCACGAACACCAGTTTGAGGAAAATCCACCATATGATCCACGGCGTGGCCAGCGGGATGCCCACGAGCGCGACTACCAGAATCACGTTCACGAGCTGCACGATGATTGCGAGCGCCATGGCCGCGAAATCCAGTCCGCGCCAGCCCGGAACCACGCGCCGCAATGGCAGCAACAGGGGATTGGTGAGTTTGGCGATGGCCTGACAGATGGGGTTGTAGAAATCCGCGCGCACCCACTGCAGCAGGAAGCGCAGCAGCACCGCGGCGGTGTACAGTCCCAGCACCACATTGATGATGAACACCAGGGCTTCGGTCCCGCGGCCGATCATGCAAGGCTGCCGACAAGGGTAATGTGCAGGTTGGGGTTCATGCGCTTCCGCCGTTTGCGATGTTCAGCATAGGATAACGGCGGGCGCTTGTTTCAGGAACGTTTGGCCGCACGCGCGCCAAAAATCGCCGTACCCAGGCGTACCAGCGTGGCGCCTTCCATGATCGCCGCCTCGAAATCCGCCGACATACCCATGGAGAGGGTGTCGAGCGCGTGCCCCCGTTGGTTCAGCGTTGCGAGCAGTTGCCGCAGTTCGCTGAACGGCCTGCGCTGTTCCGCCGGGTCCGTGGCGACCGCGGGCAGCGCCATCAGTCCGCGCAGCTTGAGCCGCGGCAGGCGGGCGACATAGTCGACGAGTGCTGGCAGCTGTCCGGACGCGATGCCCGACTTGCTGGCTTCGCCGCTGAGGTTGACCTCGATACACACGTTGAGCGGTGGAAATTCGCCGGGGCGTTGATCGTTGAGGCGCTGAGCGATTATCTGCCGATCCACGGTGTGCACCCAGTCGAAATTTTCCGCCACCCGCCGGGTCTTGTTGGCCTGCAGCGTGCCGATGAAATGCCAAATTACTCCGCTGAGCGGTCCCGGATCTCGCCGTTTGGCCAGCGCTTCCTGCAAATAGTTTTCGCCGAATTCGTTCTGTCCGGCCGTCCGTGCGGCGACCAGGGCTTCGACCGGCTGCGCCTTGCTGACGGCCAGCAGGCGCACCGAAGCGGGGTCGCGCCCGGTCCGGTTTGCCGCCACCAGCATGCGTGCGTGCACCCGGGCCAAATTCTGGGCGATGATTTCCGGGGTTGCAGGCGTCATGCGGGTGTGGGTATTGTTGCGCTTGAGCGGGTTATGGCAACCGGCGCCGGCGGGCGTTTCGCTATACTACATTTACCGTGCCGTGACGGCCGTCCGCCGCCGGCCCGGCGCCAAGCCGGGCCGCTGACACCTCCAGGGGAGTGCTATGGCTTTTGATATTTCCCAGTTGCTGACTTTCAGCGCGAAGAACCGGGCTTCGGACCTGCACGTGTCGGCGGGTGTACCGCCCATGATCCGCGTGGACGGCGACATGCGACGCATCAACATGCCGGCGCTGGAACACAAGGACGTGTACGACATGATCTATGACATCATGAACGACAAGCAACGCAAGGACTTTGAAGAATTCCTGGAGTGCGATTTCTCCTTCGAGATTCCCAACCTCGCGCGCTTTCGCGTGAATGCCTTCAACCAGCAGCACGGCGCGGCGGCCGTGTTCCGCACCATTCCATCCAAGATCCTGACGCTCGAGGATCTCAACTGTCCCAAGATTTTCGTGGACATCGCGCAGCAACCGCGCGGCCTGGTACTGGTCACCGGGCCGACGGGCTCGGGCAAATCCACGACGCTCGCGGCCATGGTCAATTTCATCAATGAAACCGAGTTCGGCCACATCCTGACGATTGAGGATCCCATCGAGTTCGTACACGAGAGCAAGAAGTGCCTGGTCAACCAGCGCGAAGTGCATCGCGACACACTGGGCTTCAACGAAGCCCTGCGCTCAGCGTTGCGCGAAGACCCGGACACCATTCTGGTGGGCGAGATGCGCGACCTCGAAACCATCCGCCTGGCGCTCACCGGCGCCGAAACCGGGCACTTGGTATTCGGCACCTTGCACACCAGTTCCGCGGCCAAGACCATTGACCGCGTGGTGGACGTGTTCCCGGCGGCCGAAAAGGACATGGTGCGCGCCATGCTTTCGGAATCGCTGCGCGCGGTGATTTCGCAATCGCTGTGCAAGAAAGTCGGCGGTGGGCGCATGGCGGTGCACGAGATCATGATCGGCACGCCCGCGATCCGCAATCTGATCCGCGAGAACAAGATCGCGCAAATGTATTCCGCCATTCAGACCGGTCAGGCCAGCGGCATGGTCACGCTCGATCAGAATCTTTCGGACGTGGTGCGCAAGGGCATGATTACCAAGGACGAGGCGCGCGTGTACGCGGTCAACAAAGATGCGTTTGTCTGACTAGGGTTCTCCGGAGCGGGCCATGGAAAAAGATCAAGCCATCAAGTTCATGCAGGATCTGTTGCGCGCCATGGTGGGGCGCAAGGGTTCGGATCTGTTCATCACCGCGGGGTTCCCGCCGGCTATCAAGGTGGACGGCCAGGTGAGCGCGGTCACCGAAAAGGCGCTGACGGCGGAACAGGCCGGCATCCTGGTGCGTGCGGTCATGAACGACCGCCAGAGCAAGGAATTCGATGCCACCAAGGAATGCCAGTTCGCCATCAATCCGCCGGGCATCGGACGTTTCCGCGTGAGCGCCTTCGTGCAGCAGGGACGCACAGGCGCGGTGTTGCGCACCCTGAATACCGAAATCCCGGATTTCGACAAACTCGGCCTGCCGCCGGTGCTGAAAGACGTGGTCATGTCCAAGCGCGGCATCGTGATCTTCGTGGGAGCCACCGGCTCGGGCAAGTCCACCTCGATTGCCTCGATGATCGGGCACCGCAACAAGAATTCCAAGGACCACATCATCACCATCGAGGATCCTATCGAGTTCGTGCATCCGCACATCAACTGCGTAGTCACGCAGCGTGAAATCGGCGTGGATACGGAGTCCTGGGACATCGCGCTCAAGAACACCCTGCGGCAGGCGCCGGATGTGATTTTCATCGGTGAAATCCGCGACCGTGACGCCATGGATTACGCCGTGGCCTTCGCCGAAACCGGCCACCTGGTGCTGTCCACGCTGCACGCCAACAGCACGAACCAGGCGCTCGACCGCATCATCAACTTTTTCCCGCCGGAGCGCC
>JAGWLP010000025.1 GCA_028864905.1 Gammaproteobacteria bacterium | reverse complement strand
AGGCTCCCGGCCGGCAGGCGCGCCTCCGGGCTCTTGAATACTTCCACGCTGCCCACCAGCTCCGCCGGCAGCAACGAGAAATTGAAGCCGCGATTCGGCTGGTCGCCGAACAACCACATCGCCTGCGCCACCGGGTGGCCGTCGAGCAGACTTACGTTCAGGCTCGGATCCAGGCCGTCCACGCTCACGCGCTGGGTTGCCGGCATGCTGTGATCCAGAGTCACACCCGGGATCAGTGCCAGAGCTTCCGCCACATTCGTGGTCGGGAACTTGCCCACATCCTCGGCGGTAATCACGTCCACTATGGCATTGGCCGTACGCTTGACTTCCAGGGATCGCGCTAAGCTCGCGCGAATACCGACCACCGTGACCGCGCCCAAGGTTACGCTCTCGGGTGCTTTGGTCGTTGACTGATTGCCGCTCTGCTGGTCACCCGAGGCAGCCTGATCGCTGCCGGTGCCCTGCGCGGCAGGCGTGGCGGGCGTAGCGCCTGGCGTGGCCGCCTGCCCAACCCCGGCCAATCCGAACAACGCGATGCAGCCGGCACAAAGTAGGTATTTGCATTGTTTCATGACAATCTCCCGAAAGTTCCAGCCATGTTGATGAGCCCAGTCACGACGGCGTCATGCCGCCTCCGAATCTAGCCTGGCAAGCCGCGCAGGTAGCGCGCCTTGCCGCCTTTGTCGGTACCCTGTTGCATGTGATTCTCGAGATACCAGTTGGCGGCGCCGATCACGCCCAACTGGCCGTGCTCAACCAGCAGCACGGGCACACGCTCCAGATAGGCGCGCATCCGCCCCTTGTCCAGAAAGCGCTCCACGAAACGGCTGTGCACCAGGAAATCGCGCATGCCAGGAAGGATGCCGCCGGTCAGATACACGCCACCACGCGCGCCGTACAGCAACACCAGGTTGCCGACAAAGCTGCCCAGCAGCGCACAGAACATGTGCAGGGTTTCTTCCGCAATTGCGTCGCTCTGCTCGAGCGCGGCCGCAGTGATGGCCTCGGGTGTTTCAAGTGGAGCGGGCGCGGTGCGCATATCCGCCAGCACGCGGTACAAAGTGACCAGGCCCGGCCCACACAACACGCGTTCGTGGGCCACATAGGTATCAGCCTCGGCGAGGCGCGCGAGCACTTCGCGTTCCGCAGTGGTGCCGGGCGCGAGGTTGGTCTGCCCAGCCTCGGTAGCCAATACCAGGTTGCCGCCCTTGCCGGGAATGCACACCGCGGAGCCCAGCCCGGTACCGGGGCCGACCATGATCAGCGGGCCGGTGGCGTGGTCCGGCCCCGCCAGTAACTGGGTCTTTTCCAGACTGATGAACTGTGCGGCGTATGCCACGGCTTCGAAATCATTGATCAGCGCCAGGTGGGATACTCCCAACGCACGGCGCAGCCCCGACAGCGACAGTTTCCATGGGAGGTTGTAGTTGACCACCTCGTCGTCGAGCACATAACCGGCGCAGGCCAAAGCGCAATGCTGCACCGGGACCTTGGCTTGCGTAGCAAGAAAATCCCGCAGAATGGCACTCAAATCGGGAAAGTCGCTGCAGGCATATTTGCGGTAAGCCAGAACTTGGATATGGCCGTCACGGCTGCCCTGCACCAGTCCAACGCGCGCGTGGGTGCCGCCCACATCGGCAGCAAGAAACGGGCTGGCGCCGGAGTTCATGACTCTGCGTCGCCAGAGGTCGACCGTCTCGGCCACACGCTCACTCCCTCCGTTTTTGGGCGGACCGGTTAACGATGGGGCAGGAGTTTGATATCAAGATGACAACGTTGTCAACTGGATTGGACAAAAATTTTTGCGTATGTCATCGTAGTACTCTGAATGACGATTATTGAGTTCTTGACGATCCGCCTTCAGGTAGCCATAAAAGTAACTTATTATCAATAACTTGTATCACATTGCGTGGATGCGGCTGGAATTTTCTTATTTAACATGCTTCAACAAGCTCAGGAATTTTGACGGTAATATCTGTAGCGCAGGCGGGGTTCCCGCCGACTCTGGACAAACGGACAAATTTTTTGTCCTATTGGCAAGCCCGATGACAACCCCGGAATCCGCGATGCCCACCCGCCCTCCTGTCCCGGAATCCCGCAAGACCAGCTACTGGCTACCGATGTTCATCATCGGGGTGCTGTTTTTCATCTTTGGATTTGTCACTTGGCTCAACGGTCCGCTGATCACCTTCGCCAAACTGGCGTTTCAGGTTCCCGACACTTACGCATTCCTGGTGCCCTCGGCGTTCTACCTTTCCTACTTTTTCCTCGCGCTGCCCTCTTCGACGGTGCTGAAACGCACCGGCATGAAAAGGGGCATGGCCTTGGGTTTGTTCGTGATGGCCATTGGCGCGGTGATCTTCAGCCAGTTCGCCCCCATGCGCATCTATGCGGGTGTACTGACCGGCCTGTTCGTGATCGGCGCGGGGCTCGCCCTGCTGCAGACCGCTGCCAATCCCTACGTCAGCATCCTTGGGCCCATCGAGAGCGCGGCACAGCGCATTGCGGTAATGGGAATCTGCAACAAGGGCGCGGGTGCGCTGGCGCCGATTGTGATCGGCGCATTGGCATTGCACGGCATCGACAAGATCGAGCAAAGCGTCAAGGCGGCGGCAACGCCGGCGGTGCGCGACAGCGTGTTGAACGGGTTCGCCGCACAGATGCGCTGGCCATACCTGGCAATGGCGGCGATCCTGGTCGTAATCGCCATCTGGGTGATGCGCTCCGCCCTGCCGGAAATCAGGCCTGAAGGTGCCAATCGCGAAGCCACCGATGCGCACGGCGGTATCCTGCGCATACCGCATTTTTGGCTGGGCGTGGTGTGCCTGTTCCTTTACGTCGGCGTGGAAGTGATGGCCGGCGATGCCATCGGCATCTACGGGCAGGGATTTGGGTTACCGCTCGGCGAGACCACACATTTCACCTCGTTCACCCTGATTGCGATGCTCGTCGGCTATGCGCTGGGTTTTCTGCTGACGCCGCGCTTCGTCTCCCAGGAACGTTATCTCGGCGCTTCTGCGCTACTCGGCACGCTGTTGACGCTGGCCGCATGGCTGACCGCCGGCTTTACCTCGGTGCTGTTTGTGGCTGCGCTCGGCTTTGCCAATGCCATGATGTGGCCGGCAATCTTCCCGCTGGCCATCCGCGGATTGGGGCGTCGCACTGAACTCGGCTCGGCGTTCCTGATCATGGCCATCGCGGGCGGCGCCATCATTCCGCAGCTGTTTGCGCACCTCAAGCTGTATATCAATTTCCAGTTGGCATTCATGGTATTGATGGTTCCGTGCTATCTGTACATCCTGTTTTATGCTGTGTACGGTAGCAGCCTGGGGCTGGGCCAGGCACCACGCGGCGTGGCGCGGCCTGCAGTGGACTCCGGCACTGTGTCTTGATCATTGAAGCTCCGGAAACAGATGATTCCGTACCATTTGCGCGTCAATCGCCCACACCGCCTTTGGGATTAGGCCCGCCAGGAGCCGCATGACCATCGCCACCATAAAAGATGTCGCACGGCGTGCGCGGGTTTCTACCAAAACCGTCTCGCGGGTAATCAACCAGGAATCCGCGGTGCACGCGGAGACGCGCGCACGGGTGTTGCAGGCAATTGATGAACTGCATTACCGGCCGGACCTCTCCGCCCGCAGCTTGCGCAGCGCCAAGGCCTATGCCATCGGACTGGTGTACGACAACCCCAACCCGCACTACATCATCAGCGTGCAGGCCGGCGTGCTTTCTGCTTGCCGCGAAATGGGTTACGGCTTGCAAATCCACCCCTGCGATTCCACCTCGCCGACACTGGCACGCGAACTTTCGGAACTGGTGCACCGCGCGCGGCTTGCGGGTCTGGTGCTGGCGCCGCCGATGTCGGAGCACCTGGAGTTGATCCGCGTGCTCGCGGAGGGAAACATCCCGCTGGTGCGCATACTTTCGGCGGCCGAAGACCCGGCCGACGGCTATGCCTGCGTGTTCGTTGACGACCGCGACGCTGCCTACGACATCACCGAGCACCTCGTGCAGCTCGGGCACACGCGCATCGGCTTCCTGTGGGGCGGCAAGAAACACCGCTCCAGCCCGGAACGCTTCAAGGGCTACGAGGACGCGCTGCGCTACTACGGCATACCACTCGACAAGCAACTGATCATCGAGGGCGATTACACATTTGACGACGGTTTCCGCGGCGCGCGCCAGTTGTTCAAGCTGCGCGATCGGCCGACGGCGATCTTCGGATCCAACGATGAAATCGCCGCCGGCGTGCTGGCAGCCGCGCGCGTCGCCGGCCTGAACGTGCCCTACGATCTTTCGATTGCCGGCTTCGAGGACAGTCCGTTCTCACGCCAGTCCTGGCCGGCGTTGACCACCGCGCGCCAAGCCACCGATGCCATCGCGCGCGAGGCCGCGCAACTGCTGATTGCGCAGTTGCGACCGGAAGGCCCACGTCCTGCCAACAAGGGCTTCAGCCCCGAACTGGTCGTACGCGGTTCAACCGCGCCGCCGCGTCCTCAGGAGAGCTTGCAGGAAAAACTCTGAAGCCTGCGGCCTGATCAGGGCACCCGGCCCACGCCACGGCACGGCACCATCGGTAGCTGACGGACCGGACATTACCGGCTTTGACAATCAGGCAGCAGCCAGACTTTCCCGGCCGAGAAATCCGGCGGCGGCATCCGGCCCCAGCGTGCCGGCAGCATACGGCTGCGGCGTGTCGGCCGTCTCTGCCCAGGCATGCACAATCGGATCAATCCATTGCCAGGCCGCCTCCACCTCGTCGCGGTGCATGAACAAGGTGAGGTCGCCGCGCGCCACGTCCAGGATCAGCCGCTCGTAGGCATCCAGCGGACTGCCTCCGAAGGCTTCGGCGAAACTCATGTTGAGCGGCACCGGACGCAGGCGCAGATCGTCCAGATTCGGGTATTTCACCATCAGCCACAATTTGACGCTTTCATCGGGTTGCAGCCGCAACACCAGCTGGTTGGGCATCACCGGCGTGCCGGTATCCGAAAAGATCGAATGGGGTACGGGACGGAAACTCACGATGATTTCCGAAACGCGCTGCGCCAGGCGCTTGCCGGTGCACAGGTAAAACGGTACGCCCGCCCAGCGCCAGTTGCCGACCTCGGCGCGCAAGGCCACGAAGGTCTCGGTGGTCGAGGCCGACTTGCCGACATCCTGCAGATAGCTGGGCACCGCCACTGCAGCGCTCACGCCGGCGCGGTATTGGCCGCGCAGCGTGAGGCGGGCGGCGTTGCCGGCATCAATCGGTTTGAGCGCGCGCAGCACCTTGAGTTTTTCGGTACGCACCGCGTCCGCCTGCAGCGATGACAGCGGCTCCATGGCCACGAGACACAGCAGCTGCAGCAAATGATTCTGCACCATGTCGCGCAGTGCGCCGGTGGCATCGTAATAGGCGCCGCGCCCCTCGACGCCGATGGTTTCCGCGACTGTGATCTGCACGCGTTCGATGTGGCCGGCATTCCACAACGGCTCGAACAAGGCGTTGCCGAATCGCAGCACCATGAGGTTCTGCACGGTCTCCTTGCCGAGGTAATGGTCGATGCGGAAAGTCTGGTCTTCGGAAAACGCCGACCCGATCGCTGCGTTGATGGCGCGGGCACTCGCGAGATCATGGCCGATGGGCTTTTCGACCACCACGCGGCTGTGCGCGCCATTCAGCCTGTGTTGCTGCAGCCGCGCACAGATATCCGCATACAGTTTGGGACTGGTGGCGAGATAAAACACGCGCCGCCTCGGAACCGATGCCGTGCAGGCAGAGGCGAGTTCCGGCCAGCCGGTACCCGTCTGCACGTCCAGAGTTTGGTAGCCGAGCTGCGCTAGAAAACGTAAGAGCGCATCACGATCGGCGTCCGGCACGGCGTGCATCAAAGCCTTCTCGACCGTGTTTCGATAGGCGTCTGCTGACTGTGCGTCGCGCGCCACACCGAAGATGCGGCTGTCGGACGGCAGCTGACCGGCGCTGAACCTCCGGTATAACGCGGGCAGCAATTTGCGCATGGCCAAATCGCCTGTGCCGCCAAAGATGATCAGATCAAAGGGTTCAACTTGGGTCATTTTCAGATCCATTGTAATACCATTAGAGTACCTATTACCTATATATCCAAGCTCTACTTGAAATACTGGTATTGTACTGGTATCTTACTAGTATGGACGTTAATTTCCGCACCGAATTTCAGCGCTCGACCAGCGCGCGAGCGCCCGCCTACATGCGACTGCAGCGGCTGCTGCGCCAGCGACTGGCAAGCGGTGAGCTGGGACCGGGGCAGACACTGCCGAGCGAGCGCGATCTCGCAGAGCAGCTTGCGGTGTCGCGCGTCACGGTGCGCAAGGCGCTCGCGGGACTGGTGCAGGACGGCATGCTCGTACCGCGCCGTGGTGCCGGTACTTTTGTGGCCGAGCGCATCGTCAAACCGCTGTCCAAAATCACCAGCTTCACCGAAGACCTGCGCGCGCGCGGTTTGAACCCACGTTCGGTTTTCCTGGAACGCTCGCTGGGTGAAGTAACGCCCGAGGAAGCCATGGCGCTCAACCTGTCACCTGGCAGTCGTGTGGTCCGCCTGCACCGCCTGCGCTACGCCGGCGACGCACCGCTGGCCGTGGAGCACAGCGCCATCCCGCAGTCAATTCTTGACGACCCCGCACGCGTGACAAATTCCCTGTATGCGGCGCTCGAAGCACTCGGTTGCCGCCCGGTGCGGGCACTGCAGCGGCTGCGCGCGGTGAATCTGAGTGCCGAACACGCGCGCCTGTTGCAACTGCCGAAGGACAGCGCCGCGCTTGCCCTGGAACGGCGCAGTTTTCTGGCCGACGGCCGGCTGGTGGAGTTCACGCGTTCCTGGTATCGCGGTGATGCCTACGATTTCGTTGCCGAGCTGCAGGGCGAATGACGTGGTCACCACCGGCAAAAATCCCGACACCACGCTGATGCACGCCGAGGCGGCCGAAGCCCCGGCGGTAGTTGCGCGCCAACTGCCCGCCAACGAGGATCTGCTCGCTGCGCTCGGGCAACGCATGCGCGCCCAGCCTCCGCATTTCGTGGTCACCTGTGCGCGCGGCAGCTCGGACCATGCCGCCACCTTCGCCAAATACGTCATCGAAACCCAACTGGGATACGTCACGGCTTCGGCTCCACCTTCGGCGATCTCGCTTTACCACACCACGCAACGTCTCGACGATGCCTTGTACATATTGATCTCGCAATCGGGCGAAAGCCCCGATCTGGTGAGTTGTTGTGAGGCCGCACGCACCGCCGGAGCGCTCGTCATTGCCATGACCAATTCCCGGAACTCGGCGCTGGCCGCGGCTGCCGAAGTGGTGATTCCGTTGCACGCCGGCGTTGAACGCAGCGTCGCGGCCACCAAAAGTTTTCTGGCCACGCTGGCCGCCATCCTTCAGCTCGTGGCGCACTGGAAAAACGATGCGGAGCTGCTGCGCGCGCTGCGCGCTACACCGGAGGCGATGCGCAGTGCCGCCGCACTCGACTGGTCGCCATTGGTGACCGGCCTGCAAGATGCTGAGCATCTGTTCGTGCTGGGCCGCGGACTGATGCTGGCTGCGGCGCAGGAAGCGGCGCTCAAATTCAAGGAGACCTGCGGCCTGCACGCCGAGGCGTTCAGCACCGCCGAAGTGCGGCATGGACCGATGGCGCTGATCGGCCCCGGATTTCCCGCACTGTTGTTCGCCCAGAACGATGCCACCCTGCCCGGTGCGCTGGAGACCGCACGCGAATTCCGCGCGCGCAGCGCGCGCGTGTGGACGGCGGCGCCCGGCGACACCCATGCGGATGCACTGCCGCTTGCCGTGGCGCCGCATCCGCTGTGTGCGCCACTGCTCGCAGTGCAGGGCTTTTACCGCGCAGTCAACGCGCTGGCGCTGGCGCGCGGCCGCAATCCCGACGCGCCGCTGCATCTCAACAAAATCACGGAGACTCTGTGAGCGCTGCCGTCCTGATAAACGGCCGGGTGCTGACGCCCGAAGGCTGGCGCGATGATCTGGCGGTGCACGTCGAAGGTGAGCGCATCGCCCGGCTGACTGGACAGACTGCCGCCCGGGCGCGCGGCACTGGCATTCACGATCTCGAAGGCCGCTATCTGCTGCCGGGATTCATTGACTGCCAGGTGAACGGCGGCGGCGGCGTGCTGTTCAATGACCAGCCGAACGTGGACGGCATCCATGCGATCGCCGCTGCCCACCGCCGACTGGGCACCACCGGACTGCTCCCGACACTGATCAGTGACAGCACTGAAGTCATGCGCAGTGCCGTGGCCGCCGTGGATGCGGCCATCGGTGCGCACACGCCCGGAGTGCTGGGCATCCACATAGAAGGCCCGTATCTCGCGCCCGCGCGCAAGGGCGTGCATGACGCCGATGTACTGCGCGCGCCCACGGTTGCGGAAATCGCGGGCATCACTTCGCTGCGGCTCGGCCGCACCCTGCTGACGCTTGCGCCCGAGTGCGTGCGACCCGAAACCCTGCGCGACCTGACCGCGGCCGGCGTAATCGTTGCGGCCGGCCACACCGCCGGCGACTACGCCGCCATCCGCAGCGCGCTGGATCAGGGCGTGCGCGGCTTCACGCACCTGTTCAATGCCATGACACAGCTCGGCAGCCGCGAACCCGGTGCCGTCGGCGCGGCACTCGAGGACCGTGCCAGCTGGTGCGGCGTGATTGTGGACGGCCGGCATGTGCACCCAGCGACATTGCGCGTGGCGCTCGCGGCGAAACCTAGCGGCAAGCTCTTTCTGGTGAGCGACGCCATGCCGCCGGTGGGCAGCTCGCAGCAGACGTTTACCCTCAACGGCGAAACCATCATGGTGCGCAATGGCGCATGTGAAACCGCGGCAGGCGTGCTGGCGGGCTCGGTACTCAGCATGCACGACGCGGTGCGCAACTGTGTGCAGTTGCTCGGCCTGCCGCTCGCTGAGGCCGCGCGCATGGCCTCAACCTATCCGGCCGATTTTCTCGGTTTGGAAGAATCGCACGGTCGCATTGCGCCCGGTTGCCAAGCCGATTTCACCGTCATGGACGCGGACTTCATAGTCCACGAAACCTGGATCGGCGGCCGCTGCGAGCGTGCTCAATTCAATTAGCCATGGCACAATCCGCACATACAAGAAGTACCGCAGCATGCACAAATTGACATCTTGGAACGTCAACAATTATTCATCGCATCCGCAGCAGCGGAGATCCGGATATTTGCTGGCATGCGCCCTGTTATGTGCGCTGTTTGGTCTTGCTTTCGTCCCGGCGTACGCGGCCGCACCGATCGCCGCATATTTTGACGGTCGCATGGCGGTAGTGGACATTCCCGCCAGCCAACTCAGCGACGTCATTTATGCATTCGGCGAACCCAACGACGGGAACCTGTGCGCCCCGCCGAGCGCCGCACAGCTCAAGACCTTCGCCGAACTGCGCCAGTTGCGCCACCAGCATCCCGGCCTGCGCCTGTTGCTCTCCATTGGCGGCTGGGACGCCGCGCCGCAGTTTTCCGACCTGGCCCTGACCCCGGCCTCGCGTGCGGCGTTCGCCCGCAGCTGTATCCGGCTGTTTGTCGAGCAGCAGGGCTTCGACGGCATTGATCTCGACTGGGAATTCCCGGTACACGGCGGCATGCACAAGTCCCGTCCCGAGGACCGCGCTAACTTCACGGCGCTGGCGCGCGAGTTTCGCAGCCAGTTCGACACCCTGGGGCACGAAACCAAACGTCACTATTACCTCACGGTGGCCACGCCCGCTGGTACCTGGCAACAGGGTGGCGCCTATTCAGTAAGCGACAGTTACGACCTCGCCGCGCTGGTTCCGTATGTGGACTGGCTCAACGTCATGACTTATGACATGAATAACATCTTCAGCCCGTTCAGTGGCTTCAACACGCCGCTCGACGCTGATCCGCGCGATCCCACACCCGAGCCACAGCGTTCGCGCGATAACCTGACAGGCGCGGTGCAATACTTCGAATCTCAAGGCGTACCAGCCGATAAAATCATGTTGGGTGTGGCGTTCTACGGCCGCGGCTTCACCGGTGTTTCGCTGGACAATGCTGGTTTGTATTCCAAGTATCAGGGCGGTTTCCCCGAGACGCCGTGGAAAACCGTGCAGTCGCAGTTCCTGACTGACCCCGACTGGGTGCGCTACTGGAGCGCCACCGCCCAGGCGCCGTGGTTGTACAACACCCGGCAGCACATCTTCTTCACTTACGACGACCCGATGTCCCTGGGCATCAAGGCCGACTTCGCGCGCCGCGAGCACTTGCGCGGTATCATGATCTGGGTGCTGGGCCAGGACGATGCACAGAACTCATTGCTGAATGCATTGGTGCGCAATCTTGGGACCGCCAACGCGCAACCAACGAACCACCGACTAAATCAATAAGGAAATAGTGCTGAGGTCGGCTCGAAACCGCCGCAGTTCCATTCCAGGAAACAATTGATAAACATTGGTGGCTACGGGTGGACTCGAACCACCGACCTCAGCATTATGAGTGCCGCGCTCTAACCAGCTGAGCTACGTAGCCGGAGACAAGATCGAGGGGCGCAGATTATACATTGAATCTAAAGTGCATCACGTCACCTTCCTGCACCAGATAATCCTTGCCTTCCAGCCGCCATTTGCCCGCCTCGCGCGCGCCAGCTTCGCCCTGGTATTGCACGTAGTCCGTGTAAGCTACAACCTCGGCACGGATAAAACCCTTTTCAAAATCGGTATGAATAACACCCGCTGCCTGCGGCGCGGTGAAACCTTTATGAATGGTCCAGGCACGCACTTCCTTGGGACCGGCAGTGAAATACGTTTCCAGCCCCAATAATTTATAGGCAGAGCGGATTACACGACTCAGTCCAGGCTCGCTCAACCCCAGATCCTTGAGGAAGGTTTCCTTGTCGGCGTCATCCAGTTCGGCGATTTCCGCTTCGATGGCGGCGCACACCGGCACCACTTCCGAGCGCTCCGCCTGCGCAATTGCACGCACCTGATCCAGCAGCGGATTGTGCTCGAAACCGTGTTCGTCCACGTTGGCGATGTACATCGTCGGCTTGAGCGTCAGCAGGCCGTATTCGCGCACCAGCGCTCGTTCCTCCTCACTCAAACCAAGCGAGCGCGCCGGTTTGGCCTGGTCGAGATGCGCGTGCAGCGCTTCCAGAACCTTCTGGCGCGCGACCGCCTGCTTGTCGCCGGATTTCGCCACGCGCGCATTGCGCTCGGCTGCACGCCCCACAACTTCAAGATCCGCCAACGCCAGTTCGGTGTTGATGGTCTCGATATCCGAGACGGGATTCACCTTGCCGGAGACATGCACCACGTCGCCGTTCTCGAAGCAGCGCACCACGTGCGCGATGGCGTCGGTCTCACGGATGTGCGACAGGAACTGGTTGCCCAGCCCCTCGCCCTTGGATGCGCCGGCCACCAGCCCGGCGATGTCCACGAATTCCACCGCTGCCGGCACGATCTTCTGCGGATGCACGATGGCCGCGAGCTCGGCGAGGCGCGCATCCGGCACTGCCACCACGCCCACATTGGGGTCAATGGTGCAGAACGGGTAGTTTTCCGCGGCGATGCCGGCCTTGGTAAGCGCATTGAAGAGCGTGGACTTGCCGACGTTAGGCAAGCCGACGATGCCGCAAGTGAGACTCATGGCTGATCTTCGGGCGGGTGCGTGGCGCGCTGGTCGCTGCGGCGGGCACGCGCTACCACGCCGCGGCTATGCAGCTCGTGCATGGCCTTTTCCATCTCGCCCGTGAGAATCCGTGGCAGCTCGGCGAGCGTCGCATTCACGGCCTCCATGATTTTCGACTCGTCTTCCTCGCTGGCGCGATGCAGCACGTAATCAATGATTTCTTCACCGAGCGCGGGCCGGCCGATGCCGAAACGCAAACGCACGAAATTTTCACCCAGGCGGTCAATCACGTCGCGCAGCCCATTGTGACCGCCGTGTCCGCCGCCCTGCTTGAGGCGCACGGTGCCGACCGGCAGGTCCAGATCATCGTGCGCCACGAGGATGGCTTCGGGCGGCAGCTTGAGATAGGCCGTCAGTGCCTGCACCGCTTGCCCGCTGCGGTTCATGAAGGTATCCGGCTTGAGCACGCGCACATCGTGGCCGGCGAGATTCAACCGGCACACCTCGCCGTTGAACTTGCGCTCGTGACTGAAGCTCGCGCCGTGGGCACGCGCCAGCGCGTCCGCGAACCAGAAGCCGGCATTGTGGCGCGTCAAAACGTAATCGGCCCCGGGATTGCCGAGGCCGACCACGAGCTGTATGGGTGTACTTCCAGCCATGACCAGGACCCAATGCGTGCCGGCCCAAGATGGGCCGGCGTGCGCTTATTTCTTGTCCTTGCTCTTGCCGCCCTTGTCGGGCGCGGGCGCGGCCTTGTCGGCAGGGGCAGGCTTGCCACCAGCCGCCGGTGCAGCTTTGCCAGCCGCTGCCGGGGCAGCCTTGGCACCTGCAGCCGCGGCTTTGGCATCTGCCGGCGCGGCCTTGCCGCCTTCGGCAGGAGCAGCCGCAGCACCTTCTGCCGGAGCAGCGGCGCCTTCGGCCGGAGCGGCAGCCTCCGCCACCGGCTCTTCCTCGACAGTGATGCGCGGATGGTGGATCGCGACCACCGGCAGGTCGTGGGCCTCGCCGTAAGCGAGCTGCACGATGCGCACGCCCTCGGGCAGTTTCAGGTCGGAGAGATGCAGCGCGTGATTGATTTCCAGATTGGTGACGTCCACATCGATGTACTCGGGCAGATAGCGCGGCAGGCAGGCGATTTCCACTTCGATGAAGTTGCGCGACACCACGCCGCCCTGCTGCTTCACGCCGATCGCGTCCTTTTCACCGAGGAAATGCAGCGGCACGTGCACGCGGATTTCCATGTCATCCTTCACGCGCAACAGGTCCAGGTGCATGATTATCGGTTTGGCGGGATGGCGCTGCAGGTCCTTGACGATGGCCTGATGCTCCCCGCCATCCACCTTGATCTTGAGGATGTGGGAGTAGAAAGCCTCGTGCGCAAGACTGTTGCGCAGCTCGTTGTGGTCGAAGGACAGATCCAGCGACGGCTCGCCGGCCCCGTACAGAATTCCCGGCACCCGGCCGACACGACGCAGGCGGCGGCTCGCACCTTTCCCCTTGTCGTGGCGGACCTCGGCGCTCAGATTGAAGCTGATAGCCATGTCTCGATACTCCAGTTCATGTTTGACACGCCTCACCCGCGACCAGGGGAGGCTCCTCGTAAAAATTGCGGCTGGTGGCCGCTGCTAGCTGCAGCTGGAGAACCGCCCGCAATTCCTAATCCACATACAGCGATGACACCGATTCTTCATCACTTACACGGCGCATGGTCTCCGCCAGCAGTTGGGCGATGGACAACTGGCGGATCTTCTTGCTCGCCTGCGCCGCGGCGCTCAGCGGGATGGTATCGGTGACCACCAGCCCATCCAGCGCCGAATTCTCGATGTTCTCCACGGCCTTGCCGGACAGCACCGGATGCGTGATGTACGCCAGCACTTTGCCCGCGCCCTGACCTTTCAGGGCCTGGGCCGCCAGACACAGCGTCCCGGCGGTATCCACCAGGTCGTCCACAATCAGGCAGGTCTTGCCCGGAACTTCACCGATGATATTCATGACCTGGGCCTCGTTGGGCCGCGGCCGGCGTTTGTCGATGATCGCCAGGTCCGCATCATCGAGACGCTTGGCCAGCGCCCTTGCGCGCGCCACGCCGCCCACGTCCGGCGACACCACCACCAGGTTCTTGAACTTCTGCTTCCAGGCATCACCGAGCAATACCGGCGACGCGTACACGTTGTCCACCGGGATGTCGAAGAATCCCTGAATCTGGTCGGCGTGCAAATCCACGGTGAGCACGCGATTCACGCCCGCGGACACCATGAGGTTGGCCACGAGCTTCGCGGTAATCGGTACGCGTGCCGCACGTTGCCGCCGGTCCTGGCGCGCATAACCGAAATACGGCACCACGGCGGTGATGCGGGCCGCGGATGCGCGCCGCAGCGCGTCCGCCATCACCAGCAGTTCCATGAGGTTGTCGTTGGTCGGCGGACAGGTGGACTGCACGATGAATACGTCGCGGCCGCGCACGTTTTCCATCAGTTCCACGGTCACTTCGCCGTCGCTGAAGCGCCCCACCTGCACCTTGCCGAGCCGCAATTGCAGATGGTTGGAAATGCGGTTCGCAAGCTGCGGGTTGGCATTGCCCGCGAACACCATCATGCTGCTTGCTGACACGACACCCTCACTCACAGCGCCTGGCGCGGCACCTTGCACCGGAACGCGCATGCGTTCCGAAAAATTCATCTGGCTGGGGCGCCAGGATTACACCGGGCATCCTGCCCTCCGCCCCTGCGGGGCCCGCCTTCGGCGGTTCAAAATTAGTTCTAGGCTCGGCTATCCCTGCCTCGCCAAGAACTCCTGGGTTTGCCATCCTGACAAACCCGTTCGGCGCGATGCGCCGAACCCCGACAATTTTGTCGAACCTTCCAGGTTCTCATCCCGGCGCTTCCGTGCTCGTTTAAATTCATGCATTGGCTGGGGCGCCAGGATTCGAACCTGGGAATGGCGGGATCAAAACCCGCTGCCTTACCGCTTGGCTACGCCCCAATATTCAAATCTCTCGGGTAACCAAGCTGCCTGGTATCAAGTTCCACGCTCGGCTATCCGTGCCTTGCTAGGAACTCCAGGGTTTGCCATCCTGGCAAACCCGTTCGACGCAGTGCGTCGAACCCGCTGCCTTACCGCTTGGCTACGCCCCAATATTCAACCGGCGGGTTCCGCCGCCAGCCGGCTCAGCAAGGGCGAGCGATTGCACCCGCGGGCGACAAACGCCCTCCAGCCCCGGGGCAGTTCGCTCAGCGCATGATGCGCGGTGGTTTTACGCTCAAAGGCGGCGAATACGCAAGCGCCCGAACCGGTCAAGCGCGCCGCCGCCTTCTGGCGCAACCAATCCAGGGCTTCAGCCACCTGCGGATAACGCTCGCGCACCACCACCTCGAAGTCGTTGTGGCCTTCGCCAGCGTAAAAGCGCGCTATTGTGATGGGCGCGGAATTTCGTGTCAAATCAGGAGCCTGGAATATCTCGCGGGTGACGATCTGACAGTTGGGCTGCACCACCAGATACCATGGCTCAGGCGGGTCCGCCGGGGTGAGGATCTCGCCCACACCTTCCGCCCAGGCCGCGTGCCCGCGCACGAATACCGGCACATCCGCCCCGAGTTCCAGCGCCAGCGCCGCCAGTTCCCCGGTATCCAGTCCCGCAGCCCACAGCCGGTTGAGCGCCACCAAGGTGGTGGCGGCGTCCGAACTGCCGCCGCCCAGTCCGGCCTGATGCGGCAGGCGTTTGTGCAGGTGGATGTCCGCACCGTGCCGTACGCCGCTGCGCGTGCGCAGCAGCTGCGCCGCGCGTACCGCCAGATCGTCAGCCGCGGCGATCCCGGCCGGCCCGGTCGGCCGCGTGATTTGCCCATTGCCGCGCAATTCGAAGTCCAGCGTGTCGCTGTAATCCAGAAACTGGAACAGCGTCTGCAACAGGTGATAGCCGTCGGCGCGGCGCCCGGTAATGTGCAGGAACAGATTGAGCTTCGCGGGTGCGGGCCAGCCGCGGCTGACGGCTGAGGTCATCGCGGGTTGGCGGGCGCGCGGCCGACGGCCAGCCCTATCTGCCAGTTGTTTACCGCCACCTTGATGCGCGTGTCATCGCGCTGGATCAGCATGCGCGTGGGCAGATCGTAGCCGCCGAATTCGGCGTAGTCCTGATAGTTCACTTGCCAACCGCGCTGCGTCAACGTCACCAGTTGGCCGTGCGCATCCACGGTTTTGACGAACGGCGCATCCGGGTCCGGCAGGCCCCGCATCCAGAAGCGCATGCTCAGCACCGGCAGCGGTACCTTGAGGCGCGCGGCAAAATCCTTTTCGGGATCGGTGGTGATGAAATCATCGCCGCGCGAACTGCGTACCCACAGCGCCTGGGAATCGCCGCGCACTTCCAGGGTACCGGCGCCGAAGGGTCCACGGAAACTGAACGCCACCTGCAGGCCCTGTTGGCGCCAATCCATGGATCCGCTGCCGCCGTGCTGCCCGGTGACGATGCCGATGCGTCCCTGCAATTCCCAATCGTTCAGACTCTGCAGGTGCGTATAGTGTGCCTGCCACGCGGCTTCATTGGGCGGCCCCTCGGGCGGCGTGCCCGGCACGCTCACGCAGCTCGCCAGCAGCAACAGGCTGACTGGCCACAGGCTGCGTACATTCACGGTGTAAATCGCGGCCGCAATTTGAGCAAGGCGGCGTTGTCCGGATATTGTTTGAGCGCCAAGCCCCATATGCTGCGCGCTTCCTGCCGATCGCCCGCGGCCCACAGGGTTTCGCTGAGGTGCGCTGCCACCTCCGGATCCGCAAGTTGCGCGTAGGCCTTGCGCAGATAGCCGAGGGCTTCAGGATAATTGCCCAGCCGGTACTCGACCCAGCCCATGCTGTCCATGATGGCGGGATCGCCGGGCTTGAGGTGCAATGCCTTCTCTATATATAGGCGGGCTTCCTGATACCGGCTGGTATACACCGCCAGGGTGTAGCCCAGGGCGTTGAGGGCGTCGGCATTGTCCGGTTGGCGATCCAGAATCAGGCGCAGATCCGCTTCCGCCTGTGCCACCTGTCCCAGATTTTCGCGGAGCAACGCCCGACTGTACAACAGGTCATTGCTGCCCGGGTTTTCCACCAGCGCCTGCGCCAACACGTCCAGCGCAGCCTGGTTGTCGTCGAGGTCGCTGAACAGCTGCGCTTCTGCGAGGCGGAATTGCACGGCATCGTCCGGATCGGCGGCCACCAGCTTGTCCATGTAGGCGCGCGCTTCCGCGGGTTTGTGCTGCTGCAATAGCACCCGCACGGTGGCGACCTGCGCCGGCAGCCAGAACTTGCCGCCATCCACCTGCTGGTACCACTGCAATGCCGGGTCGAACTGTCTGGCTGCCTCGGCGGTATTGCCGAGGAAATAAACGGCGTCGTTCCTGCGCTGACCGGTGGCGAGCAAGCGCATGAAATAACTGCGCGCTTGCGCCCATTGATCCGATTGCAGGGCCAGCAGGCCGAGCGCGTACAGCGCATCGGGATTGCGCGCATACTGTTTGAGTATGGCGTTGAATTCATCCGCCGCCGCGGCATCCTGTCCGGCTTCAGCCAGCAGGGCCGCATAGGCCAGATGCAGGCCCAAGTCACCCGGCGCGCGCCGCACGCGCGCCTGCAGCAGCTGCGCGGCTTCGGGTTTGCGGCCGGCGGCGACCAGCGCCTGGGCTTGCAGCACCACGGCCTGATCCCAGGCCGGCTTGAGTTCGGCGGCGCGCTGCGACTCGCTGACCGCCAACTCGACGTGCTGCGCCTGCAATGCCAGTTGCGCCAGTGCGAAATGCGCCTCGGCCGATTGTGCGTGTGCCCCCACAAGTCTTTGCATCACCGGCAGGCTGCGTTGCGCGCCGGCCTCCTCGCCCAGCACCTCCCCGATCAGCAAAAAATTGTATCCGGGCACGACCTGCAGCAGAGCCTCGAAATCGCGGGCGGCGGCATCCACATCGCCGAGCCGTGTCTGGAGCACGGCCTCGAGTTGGCGTGCATCCGTGCTGTTCGGGGCTTGTAGCCGCCAGCGCTGGGTCAGCTTGAGTGCCAGCGAATCATCGTCCAGATGGTAGGCCATCAGCGCCGCGTGTTCGGCCAGCTGCGGATCGCGGCTGAGTTCTGCCGCTTGGGCATATTGCTGCACCGCGATTTGACGCTCGCCACGCTGCCATGCCAGCTCGCCCATGAACACGTGATAGGTCAGCGACTGTTCGGGGGTGGCGGGGGGACTTTGGACCGCAAGCGCGGCCGGATGTCGCGCAGGCACAGTCGCGCAGCTGCCCAGAACCAGGGCCGCACACGCGAGACCGGCATATGCAATTGTTTTCATTGGGTGAAACGTGCTCGTCCTGATGCGCACTATACTCCGCCGCCGACCGGCGCCCCAGGCACGTGCGGAAGCAAGTGCTTGTTAGAAAGCGGAATTTCCCCCAAAATCTGCCCCCCTGCCTGACCCGCGCACCATGCCATTCTTTGCCCTAGGTATCAGTCACACCACCGCACCGGTCGCCCTGCGCGAGCGCCTGAGCTTCGGCGCCGAGCAGATACCCGAAGCCCTGCGTGCGGTCGCAGCGCTTGATGGCATCCACGAAACCGCGATCCTGTCCACCTGCAACCGCACCGAAATCTATGCGCAGCTCGAGGATGGCGCGGGCGCAAGCTTGACCGACTGGCTGACGCGCGCGCGCAGCGTCGACGACCCCGAGGTGTGCGCGCGCCTCTACACGCACCGGGGCGAAGCCGCGGCACGCCATCTGTTCCGCGTGGCCTGCGGCCTGGATTCGATGATACTCGGCGAGCCGCAGATCCTTGGCCAGATCAAGCAGGCGTACGAGCTGGCGCAGGAGAGCGCCGTCACCGGCCAACATCTGCATCGCCTGTTCCAGTACGCCTTCGCGGTCGCAAAACTGGTGCGTACCGACACCGCGATCGGTGAAAACCCGCTGTCGGTGGCACACGCCAGCGTGCAGCTGGCGCGGCGCATTTTCGCGGATTTCCGCGCACTCACGCCGCTGCTGATCGGCGCGGGCGAAGCCAGCGAACTCGTGGCCCACCACCTGCACGAGCAAGGCGCACGCCGTCTGATCATCGCCAACCGCACCTTCAGCCACGCGCACGTACTCGCCGAGCGCTTCGGCGGCTATGCCATCGGCCTGCACGAGATCGCCGCGCATCTGGAAGAGGCCGACATCATTATTGCCTCGACCGGCAGCCCGGAACCCATCCTCACGCAGGCGGCGGTGGCCGCGGCCTTCAAGACGCGCAAGCACCGGCCGTTGCTGATCATCGACATCGCCGTGCCACGCAACGTGGAGCCGGCCGTAACAAAACTCGCGGACGTGTACCTGTTCACCATAGACGATCTGCACGGCATCGTGGAAAACAGTCTGCGCTCCCGCCAGGCGGCGGCACGTGAAGCCGAGAGCATCATCGAGACACAAGTGACGCGGTTCATGCAGGAGTTGCGCGGCCTGGATGCGGTGCCGACCATCCGTGCGATGCGCGATCATGCCGAGGAGCTGCGCGATCACACGCTGGCCCAGGCTCAACAGATGCTCGCCGGCGGTACCCCAGCCGAGGAAGCCCTCAAGTATCTGGCCGAAACGCTCACCAACCGCCTGCTGCACGCACCCAGCGCGTATCTGCGCCAGGCGGCTCGCGAAGGCCGCGACCACATCATGCGCCAGGCGCACGCGCTGTTCGGCCTGAAGGACGACGAGCCGGGTCCCGATACGGACAAGCACGCCTGAGCGTCCATGAAGGATTCCATCCGTCAAAAACTGGAGCGGTTGGTTGCGCGTCACGAAGAGCTGGCAGCGCTGCTTGCGAGTCCGGCGATCATCGGCGACCAGAAGCAGTTCCGCAACCTGTCCCAGGAATACGCACGACTTGTGCCACTCACGCAAAATTTCCGTGCATGGCAGTCCGTGGAAGCCGACCTGCACAGCGCCCAGGCCATGGCTCGGGATCGCGATGCCGCGCTGCGCACGCTGGCCGAAGAGGAACAACATGCGGCCGAAACACGGCTGGCCGCGCTCGAACCGCAGTTGCTGGCGCTGCTGCTGCCCAGCGACCCGCAGGATGACGGCAATCTGTTTCTGGAAATCCGCGCCGGGACCGGCGGCGACGAGGCGGCGTTGTTTGCCGGTGACCTGTTCCGCATGTAGGCCCGCTACGCCGAGACGCGCGGCTGGTGCCTGGAAATAATGAGTGAAAATCCGGGTGAGCACGGCGGCTACAAGGAAATCATCTCGCGTGTCATCGGC
>JAGWLP010000024.1 GCA_028864905.1 Gammaproteobacteria bacterium | reverse complement strand
GGAACAGGTGACGGATTCCCAGTTCCCGCATGCGCTGCGCGACCGCCGGCGAGCGGCGTCCCGAGATCACCGCCACGCGCATACCGTGACGCAGCAGGAGTTTGATGCCGTGACCGTCGCGCACGTGGAAAGCCTTCAATTGCTCGCCCTTGGCCCCGTAATACAGCCGCCCGTCGGTGAACACGCCGTCCACGTCGAACACCGCAAGCTGTACGCGCGCCGCGCGTTCTTCAAGCTCAGGCATGTCACACCACGCCAGCGCGCACCAGGTCGTGCATGTGCAGCGCGCCGATCAGGTTGTTGTCCGCGTCCACCACCGGCAGTGCGGTGATGCGTTTGTCGTTCATGATGCGGATGGCTTCTCCGGCGAGCACCTCGCCGCGCACCGTGGTGCAGCTGCGCGTCATGACGTCGGCGATGCGGACGCGGTGCACGTTGATTTCACGGTCCAGCGCACGGCGCAGATCGCCGTCGGTGAAAATTCCGGCCACGCGGTTTTTTTCATCCACGATGACCGTCATGCCCAGGCCCTTGCGCGTCATTTCCATGAGTGCCGCGCTCAACAGCGCGTCCTGCGGCACCACCGGTACGGCGCTGCCGGTGTGCATAATGTCCGCGACGTGCAGCAGCAGGCGCCGGCCGAGCGAGCCGCCGGGATGCGAGCGCGCGAAATCCTCCTGGGTAAAACCGCGCGCCTCCAGCAGCGACACCGCGAGTGCGTCGCCCATCGCGAGTGCCGCGGTGGTGCTGGCCGTGGGCGCAAGGTTCAGCGGGCAGGCTTCCTGCTCTACGCTCACGTCCAGATTCACGTCTGCGGCTTTGGCGAGCGTGGACTGCGAGTGGCCGGTGAAGGTGATGAGCTTGACGCCCAGCCGTTTGATCAGCGGCAGCAAGGTGAGCAGTTCGGCGGTTTCCCCGGAGTTGGACACGGCCAGCACCACGTCCTCGCCGGTGATCATGCCCATGTCTCCGTGACTGGCCTCGCCGGGATGCACGTAGAACGCCGGTGTGCCGGTGGAAGCGAGCGTGGCGGCGATCTTGCTGGCTACGTGGCCGGACTTGCCCATGCCCATGACCACGGCCCGACCGCGACATTCAAGCAGCACACGGCAGGCCGCGGCAAAGCGTTCATCCACACGCGCTGCGAGCGCCGCTACGGCCGCGGCTTCGGTTTGCAGAACCTGGATGGCATGCTGCAACAGGCTGGCGTTGTCGTTGCGGTTCATCGGCGGGTGCAGCCGTGGAAAAACGCGCGAGTCGTCATGATACACGTTTTACCGCCAGACTCCGGACACGCGGTTCCGGCGCCCGCAACCAATCGGGTATCATGTGCCGGTCCCCCAGGATCCCGGAGCCAGCGCGTGTCGCCCGCGGAAATCGAGCATCTCATCATGCAGGGCCTGCCCACGGCGAAAGTGCGCGTCCAGAGCGAGGACGGCACACACTTCGAGGCGCTGGTCGTTGCCGCGGTGTTCGCCGGCAAGCGCCCCGTGGCGCGCCACCAGATGGTGTACGCCACGTTGGGCGCGCGCCTCGGCGGGGACATCCACGCACTCAGTTTGCGTACCCTGACTCCGGACGAGTGGCAACATCAATCCGCCGCGTGATGCCGCGAGCGCGCTGAAGGCCGAATTTGGACAAACTCTTCATCAACGGCGGCCGTCCCCTCGAGGGGGAGATCCGCATTTCCGGCGCCAAGAACGCCACGCTGCCGATTCTCGCCGCCACGCTCCTGGCCGACAGTCCGGTCACCATCGGCAACGTGCCGCACCTGCACGATGTCACCACCACCATCGAATTGCTGGGCAGCATGGGCGTGGGCGTCACCATCGACGAACACATGCGCATCGAGGTGGATCCCGCCAGCATCCGCGAGTTCTACGCGCCCTATGAACTGGTGAAGACCATGCGCGCCTCGATTCTGGTGCTCGGGCCGCTGGTGACCAGGTTTGGACGCGCTGACGTGTCCTTGCCCGGCGGTTGCGCCATTGGCACGCGCCCGGTAAATCTGCACATCTCGGGCCTCGAAGCCATGGGCGCAACGATCAAGGTGGAGAACGGATACATCCGCGCCCAGGCCGAGCGGTTGCATGGCGCGCGCATTCTCATGGACATGGTATCGGTGACCGGCACTGAGAACATTATGATGGCCGCGACGCTCGCCGATGGCACCACGGTGATCGAGAACGCGGCGCGCGAGCCGGAGGTCGTGGACCTGGCGCATTGCCTGGTGCAGATGGGCGCGAAAATCAAGGGCGAGGGCACGGATACCCTGGTCATCGAGGGCGTCAAGAAACTGCACGGTACGCAATACAACGTGCTGCCGGACCGCATCGAGACCGGCACTTATCTGTGCGCCGGCGCGTTGACCGGCGGGAACGTACGCGTCAAGGATACGCGGCCCGAACTGCTCGAGGCGGTGATTGCAAAACTTGAAGAGACCGGCGCGAAAGTCGGCACGGGCAAGAACTGGATCGAGGTGGACATGCAGGGCCACCGTCCGCACGCGGTGGACGTGCGCACCGCGCCTTATCCCGCGTTTCCCACCGACATGCAGGCGCAGTTCACCGCCCTCAACGTGGTGGCCGAAGGCACCGGTACCATCACTGAAACCGTGTTCGAAAACCGTTTCATGCACGTGCTGGAGATGCAGCGCATGGGTGCTGACGTGCGCCTGGAGGGCAACACCGCCATCAGCCAAGGCGTCGAGCATCTGACCGGCGCGCCGGTCATGGCTACCGATTTGCGCGCCTCCGCAAGCCTGGTGCTCGCCGGCCTGGTGGCGCAGGGCGAGACCGTGGTGGACCGCATCTATCATATAGATCGCGGCTACGAAACCATCGAAGAAAAGCTCGGCCAACTGGGCGCGAAAATCCGCCGCGTGCCGGCCTGACAAGAAGTGAAGGGTGAGATCTGAAACTGTGGGAGCGGCGGTCCCCGCCGCGATTCCAAAAAAAGTGGTTGCCGCAAATCAGCTGCTGGCCTGTACCGGCCGCTCGGCGATTTTCACCTTGACGCTGAACGCTTTGCCCTGATGGATGCCGCCCAGCGTCACCACGGTGCCGGGCGGTTGGCCGGCGATGCGGTCGAGTGCATCGTGGCTGTTGATGACCGGCTTGCCGTCTATGCTCTGAATCACGTCGCCCGGCACCAGGCCCGCACGGCTGCCCGGCCCGTTCGGCGCCAGGCTCGTGATGATGAACCCGTCGGTGCTGTTCAGCCGGAAGGCCGCGGCCAGTTGCGGGGTGATGTCCTGCGGCTCGACGCCCAGGTAGCCGCGGCGCACGCGTCCGTAGGCAATAAGCTGCTGCATGACGCCGCGCGCCAGGTTCACGGGAATGGCGAAGCCGATGCCGGTGGAGCCGCCGTTCGGCGAGAACAGCGCGGTATTGATGCCGACCAGCCGGCCGTGCACGTTGACCAGCGCGCCACCCGAGTTGCCGGGGTTGATGGAGGCATCGGTCTGGATGAAATTCTCGAAGGTGCTCAGGCCGAGCTGGCTGCGGCCGAGAGCGCTCACGATGCCGTGAGTCACGGTCTGGCCGACGCCATAGGGGTCGCCGATGGCCAGCACCACGTCGCCCACGTGCAGATCGTCCGAGCGCCCCATTTCGATGGGCCGCAAACCGGGGAGGCCGATCTTGATGAGCGCGAGGTCGGTATCCGGATCCACGCCCACCACCCGTGCCGGCGCGCTGCGACCGTCGGATAGCCCCACCTGTATGGCTTCGGCGCCGCTGATCACGTGGTAATTGGTGAGGATGTAGCCATCGGGGCTGACGATCACCCCTGAACCCAGACTGGTCTGGGTGCGGACGCGCGGCGGCAGGTTGTCGAAATCGCCGCGCTCGAAAGGCGCGCCGGGAAGTTGCGGGGCGCGCGTACGCCGTGCGCTGAATACGTTCACCACCGATGTGGACGAGGCAGCTACCGCGGAGGCATACGAACCGGCGTCACCGTAGGGCGCAAGCCGGCCCGGGCCGGTGAGCAGCGATGGATGGAAATACACGACCACAAACGCAATCGCCAGGCCGACCACAACCGCGCGCAGGGCGAAGGACAGGGCATCCGTCAAAGTCCGCATCGGCATACGCTAACACGCGGCCGCGGGCAGGTCAGCCCGGGATGTGCAGACTGGCGGGGCCGCAAAGCGGCTGTGTATAATGCGGCACTCTTTCAGTATTCCAGCCGATTCTTCCGCCCCACGGGCCGGCCGCCCATGGGCTGCGGCGCATGAGTTGTACGGAGTGGGGTGAATGAGCGACGAAATAGACCAGAGCAAACGCCATTTCCTCACCGTTGCCACCGTCGTGGTGGGCGCCATCGGGGTATGCGTCACTGCGGTGCCCTTCGTCACCTCCATGAACCCCAGCGCCAAGGCGCTGGCGCTCGGTGGGCCTACGGATATTGACTACGGCAAGATCGAGCCGGGCGCGATGATCAAGGCGGTGTGGCGCAACAAGCCGGTGTGGGTGGTGCAGCGCGGGCAGGCGGTACTGGCCGAGTTGCCCAAGAACGACTCGTTGCTGCGCGACCCGGATTCCGAAGAACCCCAGCAACCTGCGTATGCCAAAAACGGCTGGCGTTCCATCAAGCCCGACCTGTTCGTGGTGGTGGGCATCTGCACGCATCTGGGCTGTTCGCCGCTGTATGTGCCGCAGCCGGGTAACCCGAGCGTCGGTCCCACCTGGCCGGGCGGATTCCACTGTCCCTGCCACGGCTCGCTCTATGACCTCGCCGGGCGCGTATTCAAGAACGTGCCGGCGCCCCTGAATCTGCCGGTGCCACGGCATCGCTACGTGAACGACAAGGTCATCCGCATCGGTGAAGACCCGGTGGACTCGCATTCCACCTGGACCGAGCCGCTGGTGTGGTGAGCGCCGGGCAGTCCTGAACATTCCGGGAGCGGGATTCGATGAGCAATGAAGAACCGAAGCTGAAACGCGACTACCTGGACGTCACCGGTGGCTGGTTGCACGGCCTGCGCGAGTGGATTGACGCGCGCTTCCCGATGTCGTCGACCTGGAAGAAACACGTCGCCGAGTACTACGCGCCCAAGAACTTCAACTTCTGGTATTTCTTCGGCTCCATTGCGCTCCTGATCCTGGTCAACCAGATCCTCACCGGGATTTTCCTGGCGATGAACTACCAACCTTCGGCCGCGGGCGCGTTTGCCTCGGTGGAATACATCATGCGCGATGTCAACTGGGGCTGGCTGTTGCGCTACATGCACTCGGTGGGGGCCTCGTTGTTCTTCGTGGTGGTGTACCTGCACATGTTCCGCGGCGTGATGTACGGCTCGTTCAAGAAGCCGCGCGAACTCATCTGGATCCTCGGGGTGCTCATCTACGTGGCGCTCATGGCCGAGGCCTTCATGGGCTACCTGCTGCCTTGGGGGCAGATGTCCTACTGGGGCGCGAACGTGATCCTCTCGCTGTTCGGCGCGATTCCCGGTATCGGCAACACCATCGAAACCTGGATCAAGGGCGATTTCGGCGTTTCCGGCATCACCCTGAACCGCTTCTTCGCGCTGCACGTGGTGGCGGTGCCGCTGGTGATCCTCGGCCTGGTGCTGTTCCACCTCATTGCGCTGCACGAAGTCGGCTCCAACAACCCCGACGGCGTGGAGATCAAGAAGCACAAGGACCCGGCCACCGGCATTCCGCTCGATGGCATCCCGTTCCATCCGTATTACACCATGAAGGATATCTGCGGCGTGATCGTGTTCATCGCGATCTTCTCCGCCATCATATTCTTCGCGCCCGGCATGCACGGGCTGTTCCTGGAACCGTCCAATTTCGAGCCCGCGAATCCTCTCAAGACTCCGCCCGACATCCATCCGCTGTGGTACTTCGGACCCTACTACGCGATTCTGCGCTCCATTCCCAACAAGGACCTGGGGGCACTGGCGTTGCTGGTGGCCATCGTGATCCTGTTCTTTCTGCCGTGGCTGGATCGCAATCCGGTTAAGTCCATCCGCTACCGTGGCCCGCTGTACCGCTGGGTGCTGGTGCTGTTCGCCGTGACGTTTCTCGTGCTCGGTTACATCGGCATGCAACTGGCCACGCTGTTCTGGGCGGAGATCGGCCAGCGGCTTTCGGAGCTCTACTTCCTGTTCTTTGTGGCGGCGTGGGTGTATTCCCGATCGCGCTCGCGGGTTTTTCTGGTCAGCACCTTCGTGGTGGTGATGCTCATCATCTCGCTGCTCGACTGGATGAGCTGGGTGCCGAGCATTGCGCACCTCAAGATGTGGTCGTGGCTGATTCCGTTCGGCTACTGCGTGATTTTCCTGTTGTGGCCGGCAGCCATGCCCAGGCTCATGCAGCCCAAACCGGTGCCGGAGCGTGTCCGGACCAAAGCGCGGCACGGGACTCAGGCGGGGGTGACGGCCGAATGAAGAACATCATCGTATTCGCGCTGCTGTTGGCGCTGGTGCCGCTGGCGGCCCGCGCCCAGGACGAAGGCGTGAAGCTGCAGGCCGCCAACGTGGACGTGAGCAACACCGCGTCCTTGCAGCGTGGCGCGAAGTTCTTCGTGAACTACTGCATGGGTTGTCACTCGGCCCAGTACGTGCGCTACAACCGCGTCGGCCAGGATCTGGGCCTCAGCGACCCGCAACTCGAGAGCTACCTGATGTTCGGGGGCGGCAAGGTCACCGATACCATGATGAGCGCCATGCCGCAGGCGGATGCGGTCAAGTGGTTTGGCGTAGCGCCGCCGGACCTGTCGCTGGAATCGCGCATCCGCGGCGACGACTGGATCTACACGTATTTGAAATCCTTTTATCTCGACCCCAAGAGCGCCACCGGCGTCAACAACACGGTATTTCCGCGCGTCGCCATGCCGGACGTGCTGTGGGAACTACAGGGTACGCAACGCGCGGTATTCACCACGGTCAGGAACCCCGACGGCAGCAGCTATCAGGTGTTTGACCACTTCGAGCAGGTCACGCCCGGCAAAATGACGCCGGCCGAGTTCGACAAGGCCGCCCGCGACATCACTAGTTTCCTCGCCTACATGGGCGATCCGGTCAAGCTCACCAGTCTCACACTCGGCCTGCGGGTCATCGGATTCCTGGTGGTGTTTTTCATCATTGCGTATCTGCTGAAGCGCGAAATCTGGAAAAAAGTACATTGATGCGCCACCACGTGGATTCCTGACATGACACGTCCGCAAGCGCATTCGGAAGAGCAGGCTCCTGCACACACCCCTACTGCCATGACCTTGTATTCCCGAGCCACGGATCCCCATTGCCACCGCGTGCGCCTGGTGCTCGCGGAGAAGGGCATTGCCATGGACATCGTCAACATCGAGGGCAGCAAACTTCCCGAGGACCTGCTGGAACTCAATCCCTACAACAGCGTGCCCACGCTCGTGGACCGTGAACTGGCGCTCTACGAGCCGCGCATCATCATGGAGTATCTGGACGAGCGCTTCCCGCACCCGCCGTTGATGCCCGTGGACCCGGTGGCGCGCGCGCGCTTCCGCCTGGCGCTATATCGCATCGAGCGCGACTGGTACGCGCTGGTGGACGACATCGAGCGCTCCCCCGGCAAGCCGCACCTGCGTGCGCGCAAGCTGTTGCGCGAGGGCTTGCTGTCGGCCGCCGATGCATTTGCGGCGAAACCGTTCTTCCTGAGTGATGAGTTCTCGCTGGTGGATTGCAGCCTCGCGCCGATCCTGTGGCGCCTGCCGCGCTATGAAATTGACATTCCCGTCCAGGCCAAGGCCTTGCAAAAATACGCCGAGCGTCTGTTCCATCGCCCGGCGTTCAAATCCAGCCTCACCGAAGCCGAGCGCGAAATGCGCGACGCCGTCTGAACGGCCCCGACCGGGCCCGATTCGGCGCACACACCGGCGTTGCCCATGCTTTCCCGCAAGCCCTATTTGTTGCGTGCCATGTACCAATGGATCGTGGACAGCGGCTATACGCCGCATATCGTCGTGGATACGGGTGTTGCGGGCGTGCAGGCTCCCGCGGGCTACGCCCAGGACGGCAAGTTGGTGCTCAACCTGAGCGATGCCGCGACCCGCGGCCTGGACCTGGGGAATAACCAGCAGCTGGAATTCGAAACGCGCTTCGGCGGGGTGTCGCGCCACGTGAGCGCGCCGCTGGAGGCGGTGCTCGCCATTTACGCGCAGGAAACCGGCCAGGGCATCGTGTTCGGACCGGAAGAAGAACCGACGCCCGGCGGACCCACGCCGGCCGCGGGCGACAAATCACGCAAACCCGCCGGCACCCGGAAGCCCAGTCTGAAGGTCGTCAAATAATCATCCGCAACATCATCCCTTCTCCCCCGCCGGGGGAGAAGTTAGGATGAGGGGGTTCTGAATAAGCAGCGCACCCCGGCAGCAGCAACACCCATGGAAAGCCCCGCCGCGAGCCAACTCAACCGCACCGTGCACAGGCTGGGCAAGCTGCGGCCCTCGCTGCGTTGGCGCATGTTGACCTGGGCCTTCGGCAGGAACGTCCCCTTCATGCACACCGCGCGCCTGCAGTTCCTGGAACTCGGCGAGGAACGCGCGCTGCTCCTTTTGCGCAACCGCAGACGCGTGCAGAATCACATCGGCTCGGTGCACGCCGCGGCCGTGGCCTTGCTCGCGGAAACCGCCAGCGGCACGCTGCTCACCATGAATCTTCCGGAGGACCGCGTACCGCTGCTGAAGAGCATGCAGATTGAATATCTCAAACGCGCGCAGGGCGATCTGCTGGCCGAGGCGACGCTGGAGGCCGGTGCGCGGGCGCGCGTGCGCGCCGAGGAGAAAGGCGAAATCGTGGTGCCGGTTAAAGTCACTGACCAGGCAGGCGTGGAACCGGTGCGCTGCCGCATGCTGTGGGCCTGGGTGCCGAAGCCTCGTCCGTGATCAAGGTCATCCAGTACGACATTACCGACCTCGACGTGGATGCGGTCGTGAACGCCGCCAACACCACGCTCCTGGGCGGTGGCGGCGTGGACGGCGCGATTCATCGCGCTGCCGGTCCGGAACTGCTGGAAGCCTGCCGCAAGCTCGGCGGCTGTCCGACCGGTGAAGCACGCATCACGCCGGGATTTCGCCTCAAAGCCAGATGGGTGATTCACAGTGTCGGACCGGTGTGGCGCGACGGTGCACACGGCGAGCCGCAGTTGCTGGAGAGCTGTTACCGCAGCGCCTTCGTGCTGGCGAAGGAGGCCAAAGCCCGCAGCATTGCCTTTCCGTGCATTAGCACCGGCGTGTACCGCTATCCCAGGCAGGAGGCCGCGCGCATCGCGCTCAAGGTCATGTACGACCACAACGGGAATTTCCGCAGCATCGTGGCCTGCTGCTTCGACGCCGAAAACGCCGCGATTTATCGCAAGTTGTTGGCCCCGTCGCCGCTGTCGGGCGACGACGCGTAACCAGTCGAACCCGCGGCATCGTGCGGGCTGCAATTCAGGGCAACGACAGTTCTTCGAGAGTCTGGATGGGCAGCGAGCACTGCGTGCCGCGGCAAACATAGGCACAGGCCTCTCCGCGCGCTGCGCATTGCGCCAGTAAACCGCTGAGATCCCCGGCATCTGCGGGAATCGTGAGCACCATGCGTCGCGGATCGAATTTCCGGTCCAGCTGCTTTTGCCATGCGTGCAGCATGTCTGTCTTGCCCCGCACTACGACCATCGTCGGCGGTTCCAGCGCGTCTTGCAGCGCCAGCAGCATGCTGGCGTGAGCTTCGGGATAACGGTTTACCGACGGCAGCACGGCTTTGACAGTGCGTTCGGCAGCGTCGAGATAGCGTGGCTCGGCACACAGATGACCGAGCCGCTGCAGCACTCGGGCCGCAACGGCGTTGCCGGAGGGCAGGGATTCATCGCCGAAGGTCTTGGGCCGATAGAGCGGGACTTCCTGATCGTTGGCCGTGAACCAGAAGCCGCCGCGGTCCCTGTCCTCGAACTCGGCGAGCAGCGCATCTGCCAGCGCGCGCGCCCAATTGAACCACCCGCTGTTCCAGCGCGTTTGCACCAGTTCCAATACGCCATCCAGCATGCAAGCGTAATCGTCGAGATAGCCCGGCAGCTTGGCCTGGCCGTCGCGCCAGGATGCCAGCAGCCGGCGGTCGTTGCAGAGGTGTGTGCGCACGAATCCGGCGGCACGCCTGGCGGACTCCAAGAACCGCGGTTCGTCGAGCAGACGACCGGCCACGGCCATGCCGCGGATCATCAGGCCGTTCCAGGCGGTAAGCACCTTGTCGTCGAGGCCGGGGCGCACGCGCTTTTGGCGTGCATCCAGCAATTTCCGCCGCGCGGATTCCAACACCGCCTGATTCTCTGCTCTCCCCGATGGGGGAGAGGGGGGTGTTATCTGCGGCACGTACAAATGCCAATGGCTTTCGAAATTCGGCGGCTGATCCAGGCCGTAGCGCGGCGCGAATGCCGCAAATTCTTCGGCACTCAGCAGTGCGCGGACTTCCTCTTTGTCCCAGACGTAATACTTGCCTTCGTGGCCTTCGGAATCCGCATCCAGGCTGGAGTAATAACCGCCCTGCGGCGACTGCATCTCGGCCATGACCCATTCGGCCGTATGCCGGGCGGTGTCCGCATAGAAGCTGTTACCGGTGAATTTTGCGGTCTGTGCATACAGGGCGAGCAGCGGCCCGCTGTCGTAGAGCATCTTTTCGAAGTGCGGGATCATCCACGCTTCATCGGTTGAGTAGCGGCAGAAGCCGCCGCCCAACTGGTCGTAGAGGCCGCCCTGGGCCATGCGCGTGAGCGTGATTTCCACCATGGTCCGGCTGTGGTTTGCGCTGTGCGCGTCGGTGTTCGCGTCGGCGGCGTGCCACAGCAGGAATTCCAGGCCGGGCGCATGCGGAAACTTGGGGGCGCGCCCGAAGCCGCCGAAGCGCGGATCGAAACTTTCCGAAAGCGAACGGTAGGCTGCCTGCAGCGGAGCCTCGGTCAATTCTCCGGCCGCGGTCGGAGTTTCGCCGGCGATGCGCTGGACGGCGTTTCGCAGCGCGGTGTTTTGCCTGTTCAGCTCGCCGCGATGCTCGCGGTAAAACCCGGCGACGCGGGTCAGCACTTCCTTGAAGGCAGGCATGCCATAGCGCGGCGCACGCGGGAAATAGGTGCCGGCGAAGAATGGCATGAGGTCGTCCGGCGTGAGAAATACCGTCAACGGCCAGCCGCCGCTGCGTTGCGTGAGCACCTGGTGGGCGAGCTGGTACACACGGTCGAGGTCCGGCCGTTCCTCGCGGTCCACCTTGATGTTGACGAACAGCCGGTTCATGAGCGCAGCGGTTTCGGCATCTTCGAAAGATTCATGCGCCATCACGTGGCACCAGTGGCAGGCGGAATAGCCGATGGACAGCAGGATGGGTTTGTCTTGCGTGCGTGCCTGGGCCAGGGCATCCGCGTTCCATGCGTGCCAGTCCACGGGATTGTGGGCGTGTTGCAGGAGATAGGGACTGGTTTCGTGAACTAGGGAGTTGGTATGGGATTCGTCGTTCACGCTGGAGACGCCTGATAGAATGTCTTCACTATAACTCCTTTGATCTTGTGCCCCTCACCCTAACCCTCTCCCCGCAAGCGGGGCGAGGGACATCAAAGCTATGCCGTTGCCGCCGCTGATATTGAAAAAGAACGCACACCGGCGCCTGCGGACCGGTCACCTGTGGGTGTTCAGCAACGAGGTGGACATTGCGCGCACGCCGCTCACGGCGTTCGTGCCCGGCGACGCGGTGGAAATACGCGAGCACGGCGGCCGTTTTCTCGGCAGCGGCTACGTCAATCCCAACTCGCTCATCTGCGCGCGCATTCTGTCGCGGGACGAGCGTCATCCTCCGGACCGCGCATGGCTGGTGCAGCGTCTGAACCTTGCGCTGGCGCTGCGCACGCGGCTGTATCCGCAGCCGTTTTACCGGCTGGTGTTCGGCGAATCCGACGGCTTGCCGGGCCTGGTGGTGGACCGTTACGGCGAGGTACTGGTGGCGCAGATCACCACCGCCGGCATGGAGCGCATGAAGGATGACATCGTGGCGGCGCTCGCCGAGGTGCTGAAGCCGGCCGGGATTATGTGGCGCAACGACGTGAGCATCCGCGAGCTGGAAGGCCTGCCGCTATATGTCGATACCGCGTACGGCACGGTACCCGAACGGGCGATCGTCGAGGAACACGAACGGAAATTCGAGGTGGCGCTCGCGGGTGGCCAGAAAACCGGCTGGTTCTTCGACCAGCACGACAACCGCGGCCGGCTGGCGCGTTACGTATCCGGCCGACGTGTGCTGGACGTGTTCAGTTACGTGGGCGCCTGGGCCATCCAGGCGCTGGCATGGGGAGCGCACGAAGCGCTGTGCATGGACAGCTCTGCCAGCGCTCTGGCGCTCGCCGAGCACAACGCCGCGCTGAACGGTGTACGCGTCGGCGTGCACAAGGCGGATGCTTTCGATGGTTTGCGCGCCTTGCATGCGGCCGGTGAGAAATTCGACGTGGTGATTCTCGATCCGCCCGCTTTCGTCAAACGCAAGAAGGATCTGGCGGCCGGCCGCGATGCCTACCGGCGCCTGAATCAGCTGGGAATGCAGTTGCTGGCGCACGACGGGCTGCTGATTTCCTGCTCATGTTCCCATCATCTGCCGGCGGACGAACTGCTGGCGGCGATTCAATCGGCCGCCCGCCATGTGAACCGCGAAGCGCAGCTGCTGGAGCGCGGCGCACAGGCCGCGGATCATCCGGTGCATCCGGCGATTCCCGAGACTGCCTATCTCAAAGCGTTTTTCGTGCGTGTCCTGAGTGAGCCGCGCTAGCGGCGAACGGGAGGCCATGGATGGTCATGTGAGCGGATTCGTCGCGTGGATCGCGCGGAAATTCACAGCTTGTCGTTTAAAATAGACGCCCATGCTCACCTATCCCGATTTCGATCCAGTCGCCTTCAGCCTCGGCCCGCTCAAGGTGCACTGGTATGGCATCACTTACCTCATCGGCTTCCTGGGTTGTTACCTGGCCGCGCGCCTGCGGGTCGCGCGCCGCTACGCGAGCGGCTGGACCGCGGAGCAGGTGGGTGATCTGCTGTTTTACGTGGCGCTCGGCGTGGTCATCGGCGGGCGCATCGGCTACACGCTGTTCTATGCCTACACGCCGGAAGGCCAGTGGCTGGAATGGCAAAACCCGCTGTACATCTTTCAGGTCTGGGACGGAGGCATGTCGTTCCACGGCGGCCTGCTGGGCGTACTGGTCGCGGTCGCGCTGTTGGCGCGCAAGTATCACAAGCATTACTTCGACGTGGTGGATTTTTCCGCGGTGGTGGTGCCGATCGGGCTGGCCGCCGGGCGCATCGGCAATTTCATCAACGGCGAATTGTGGGGCAAGATTTCCACGACCTTACCCTGGGCCATGCGTCTGCCGTGCATCAACACGCGCTTCACGGGCGGCGAGTACTGCCGCGATGCCGTCAACGGCTTCAGCCTGCCGCGTCAGCCGACCCAGCTGTACGAATTCCTGCTGGAAGGCGTGGTGATGTTCGTAGTGCTGTTCGTGTTCACCATGAAGCCGCGCCCGCGCATGGCCGCCTCGGGCCTGTTCGCGCTGCTCTATGGCTGCTTCCGTTTCGCGGTGGAATTCGTGCGCCTGCCGGATCCGCAGTTCGGCTATCTGGCTTTCGGCTGGATGACCATGGGCCAGATTCTGTCGCTGCCGCTGATCGCCGTCGGCATCGCGCTGCTGGTGCTGGCCTATCGGCGCAAGCCGGGAACGGAAACCGCCTGATGCGGCAGTATCTGGAACTCATGCGCCACGTGCGCGATCACGGCGCACGCAAGAGCGACCGCACCGGCACCGGCACGCTCTCGGTATTCGGCTACCAGATGCGCTTCAATCTGGCCGACGGCTTCCCTGCGGTCACTACCAAGAAACTGCATTTCCGCTCCATCATTTACGAACTGCTGTGGTTTCTGCGCGGCGAGACCAATACCAGCTATTTGCACGAGCACGGCGTGAGTATCTGGGACGAGTGGGCGGATGACAATGGCGATCTCGGGCCGGTGTACGGCTATCAATGGCGTTCGTGGCCGGCACCGGACGGGCGCCACATTGACCAGATATCAAAGGCCCTGGAGCAGTTGCGCAGAAACCCGGATTCGCGCCGGCTGATCGTGAGTGCCTGGAACGTGGCGGATCTTGACAAGATGGCCCTGCAGCCTTGCCACGCTTTTTTCCAGTTCTATGTGGCGGAAGGCCGGCTTTCATGCCAGCTCTACCAGCGCAGCGCCGATGTTTTCCTCGGCGTGCCGTTCAACATCTGTTCCTACGCACTGCTGACGCACATGCTCGCGCAGCAAACCGATCTGCAGCCGGGCGAATTCATCTGGACTGGCGGCGACTGTCATTTGTATCTCAATCATCTGGAGCAGGTGGATGAGCAGTTGGTGCGCAAGCCGTATCCCTTGCCGAAACTGATCATCAAGCGCAAACCGGCGACGCTGTTTGATTACGTTTACGAGGACTTCGAGATCGCCAACTATCAAAGCCATCCGGCCATCAAGGCGCCGGTGGCGGTGTAAACATGAATACCATCAGCTGGCAGGATTTTGAAAAGGTGGAACTGCGCGCCGGCACAGTATTGGCAGCCGAACCGTTTCCTGAAGCGCGAAAACCGGCGTATAAGTTAAAAGTAGATTTCGGTCCTGAAATCGGCATCAAGCAGAGTTCCGTGCAGATCACCGTGCACTACCGGGCGGAAGAGCTGGTCGGCCGGCAGGTGCTGGGGGTGGTGAATTTCCCGCCCAAGCGCATCGGCCCGTTCATGTCCGAGTGCCTGATCTGCGGCTTCTATCGCGAAGACGGCAGCGTGATGCTGGCGGTACCGGAGCAGCCGGTGCCGAACGGCGCGAAGCTCGGCTGATGCTGTCCCTCATCGTCGCCATAGGCGAAAACCACGAAATCGGCAGGCACGGCAGGATGCCGTGGCATCTGCCGGCGGACCTCAAGCGCTTCAAGGCGCTGACGCTCGGCAAGCCGATCATCATGGGGCGCAAGACCTTCGACGCCATCGGCAAGCCCTTGCCGGAGCGGCGCAATATCGTGGTGACCCGCAACTCCGCATTTAGCGCACCGGGTTGTGAGATTGCAGCATCGCTCACCGACGCGCTGGTGCTGGCGGCGGGTGCGCGGGAAATCATGCTCATCGGCGGCGGCGAGCTCTACCGCGAGGCGCTGCCGCGCGCGCAGCGCATCTATCTCACCCGCGTGCACGCGCGTTTCGAGGCGGATACCTTTTTCCCCATGCTCGACCAGACCGATTGGCGCGAAACCGCGCGTGAGGATCATGCGGCCGATGAGCGCAATCCCTTTGCCTACTCTTTCATTACTCTGGAACGGCGTGTGCCTGCCAATCTAGCTTGAGGATGAGTGCAGGAGCAGCCTCAGCCGCGATGGATTTTTGGAATCGCGACTAAAGTCGCTCCCACAACCTTCTATCCTTGCATCACAGGCAAGGGTTGATTCAGGAACCGCTGCTCAAGTGGGCGGCGGTTGCTTCGAGTGTAGGGTTCTCGCGGCACAGCTTTTCGGCCCAACGCAGGCCGCTCTGGATTTCATCATGGAACTGCCGGCGGGCGTCCCGCAATTCCCGGTCGCGCTGGTCGGAATTGAAAGCCTGCGCCGGGATTTTCGAATAACTGCGCATCAGCGGGCCGCTTGTCAGTGTCGCGATTTGTTCCGGGGAAACCGTGAGACGGAAGTGGTTTGCGATACCGGTTAACTTCTCTGCAGGGCTTTTGAGAAAGCCATCAAAATCCAGCAGCTGAGCCTGTTCCGGGACGGCCGTGACAGTCCGGCTGAACAATAGCATCAGGGCGAGCCATTTGATCACGATTTGCTGCGCATCGTCGAGTTCGGCCAGGCGCAGATCGTTGCGCCCCGTCAGCCGACAGAAGTCGGTGATCCAGGCCGGTGAATTGGCATGGATGCTGTCGCGCAGGCCCGCACTACGCAGCATCACCGCCAACAAAGTTTCCAGGCGGATGTACAGCAACAGCATCTGCGGGGATTTCTGCGGATTCGAAGGCAAGGCTTCCAGCAGATTGCCTGCGGTGCTGGTGACCTTGATGACGGCACGGTCGCTGGGTCGATAGCTGCGGGCCAGTGCGCGCGTCGCCAGCTCGAAATACTGCTGCCATTGCGCTTTGCTCACCCATGACGACGGCCGGCCCAGTTCGCGGCGCGTCATGGCGAGCGTGAGCAGTGACATGGGTTCGCGTACCGGCAGATTACCGGGCAGCTCGGCCAACAGGCGCGAAATCAGCGTGGAACCGCAATGGCCGACCTGGAAAATAAAGTGCGGGCTTGGTGGGGCGAGACCATCGAGAGATTCCACCAGCGTATCCAGCGGAAACCAGTAGCCTTCCATCTGCGGCGTGAACATGCGGTCGTCGAGAAACGAGGCGTCGCGGTAGAGTTTTTCATTGACGCGCAGCACCAGGCCGCGCTTGTTGACCAGATCGAGGTTCTGGAGCATGCAATCGGGGCCGTTGCGCAGGCTGGTCAGAAGCGGATGGGTGCTCACGTTACGCTGGGACAGTCGCCGAGTTTTTGTGCTATGAGTGTATCAGCTCGCTCCAGGTCAATCTGTTCAAGCTTGTGGGCGTCGCGGGTCAAATCATCGAGTATGTCCTGCTGCAGCGCCCCGCGCCGCTGGGCTTCGGAATAGGGCAGGTGGTGGAACATCACCATGGAGTAACGCGGCACGAACACGCCGCGATGGCGTTCTTCCAGCAGAAAGCCGAGCTGTTTCTGCAGGTGGAATTTCGGGTCGCGTACCGCAGCGCGCATCTCCACGTAGTTCTCCAGCGCCATTTCGGCAATGGCTTCCGCATCCGGGCGGCGTAGGTGCTCGAATTCCGCGAATACCCGCTCCCAATCGTCGCCGTGCTTGCCGATGCATTGATCGAGAATCAGGCAGTCTTCGAACGCGCAGTTCATGCCCTGACCGTGGAAAGGCACGATGGCGTGCGCGGCGTCGCCCAGGAGCAGAAGCTTGTCCTGCACGTGCCAGCGAGGACAGTGCACCGTGCCCATGAGGCCGGTGGGGCGTCGGTAGAACTCGGCTTCGAGATTGGGCAGAAGCGCGAGCGCATCGGCGAAATTCTGCTGGAAGAACGCGTGCAGCGCGGCCGGTTCCCGAAGCGTGCTGAAGCCGGGGTCGCCCTCATTGGCCAGGAACAGCGTGGCGGTGAAACTGCCGTCGAGATTGGGCAGTGCGATCAGCATGTAACCGCCGCGCGGCCAGATGTGCAGCGCCTCACGTTCCATGAGGTGCCGACCGTCTGGACCGGCGGGAATGGTGAGTTCCTTGTAGCCATGGGGCAGCAGGTTCTCTACCACCTGAACGCCCAAGCGCCGGGTCATGGCCTGACGCACGGCCGAGCCGGCGCCATCCGTGGCGATGACCGGGCCGGGCTTGAGGGGATGGCGACGGTCCGGCGGTGCGTCGTGCAACAGCAACGTGCCGGCGTCGAAATCCAGATCCTCACAGCGCCGTTCGAACAGGATTTTTGCGCCGGCCGCTTCCGCCGCGTCCATGAGCAGATGGTTCAAGCCGGGGCGAGAAACCGAATGGATGACTTCCGCAGGCGTGCGACCGTAAGGAGCGAGCGCCAGTTGGCCGCGTTCATCGTGGAGCATCCGGCCGCGCATGGGGATCAGCAGTTTTCTGACCGGTTCATCCAATCCCACCGCACGCAAGGCACGCAGGCCGCGGTGGGCGAGGGCCAGATTGATGGAACGGCCGGCGGCAATCGCGTGACGGCGCATGTCGGGATTGCGCTCGTACACGGTCACCCGGAAGCCGCGGCGCGCCAGGAAATTGGCGAGCAGGCTGCCGGCCAGGCCGGCACCGATCAATGTGATTTCGCTTTTACTTCCCGGCACTCAGCACTACTTCCAGTATTTTCACAAACCGGTAGACGTCGGTATAAGTGTTGTACAGCGGCACCGGCGCCACGCGGATCACGTCCGGTTCACGCCAGTCGGCGGTGACAAAGCGCTCTTCCAGTTGCCGGAAGATTTCGCGTGCGCGCCGGGCGGAGCCGCGCAGGCGCAGCGACAATTGACAGCCGCGTTCGGCCGGATTGCGCGGCGTGAGAATTTCAACCTCGTCCGCCAGCCGCTCGTCCAGCAGAAACTCCAGATAACCCGTGAGCCGCAGGGATTTTTCCCGCAGCCGCTGCATGCCGGCCTCGTCGAATATTTCCAGCGACGCGAGCAGCGGCGCGAGCGCCAGGATCGGCGGGTTGCTCAGTTGCCAGCCTTGCGCGCCTTCCATGGGCACGAACTCGGGGTCCATGTGGAAGCGCGTGGACTTGTCGTGGCCCCACCAGCCGGCGAAGCGCGGGCGCTCGAAGTCGCGGGCGTGGCGCGCGTGCACGAAGCAGCCGGCCACCGCGCCGGGGCCGGCATTCAGGTATTTGTAGCTGCACCACACGGCAAAGTCCGCATCCCAGTCGTGCAGTTGCAGCGGCAGGTTGCCGGCCGCGTGCGCGAGATCGAAGCCCGCCACCGCGCCTACTGCGTGCGCGGCGCGCGTCAGGCGCGCGACATCGAACGCTTGGCCGCTGTAATACTGCACGCCGGGCAGCAGTACCAGTGCGAGACGCTCGCCCTCGGCGCGGATCACCGACTCCACCTCGTCCATGTCGAGGGTGGCGCGGCCGTCGCGCGGCGCGATCTCCACGAGACTGGTGTCCGGGTCGAAACCGTGAAACAGGATCTGCGAAGTCGCCGCGTAACGGTCGGAAGGGAAAGCACCACGTTCGATCAGAATCCGGTGACGTGCTTTCGTGGGGCGGTAGAAGCTCACCAGCATCAGATGCAGGTTGGCGGTGAGCGAGTTCATGTTCACCACTTCCTGCGGCTCGGCACCGGCCAGGTGTGCGGTCTTGGCGGTCAGCAATTCATTGTAGGGCATCCAGGGGCGGCGGCCGGCGAAATGCGCCTTCACCGCGAGCTGCTGCCAGTCTTCCAGCTCCTCGCGCAGATAGCGTTCGACGGTTTTCGGTTGCAGGCCGAGCGAATTACCGCACAGATAGATTTCCTCGCCGTCCGCATGGCGGGGAACGTGGAACTGTTCGCGGTAGTGGGCCAGGGGATCATCTTGATCAAGCTGCGCCGCATAAGCGGCGTCGGCGCGGAAATTCATGCGGCCACCAGCGGATAGATGATCGGACGGCTGGGTGCGGCGTCGCTCATGAAGGGCGGCAGTTGCAGGTCCAGCAGGTAGTAGCCGTCGGCGGCTTCGTCGGGCACGTAAATCATCTCCGTGACCGTGCAGTGCGGGCGGGTGGCGCGTGCGCCGCGACGTTCGCCGGGTAACAGGCCCCAGAACGCATAGTGCGCCGCGAGCCTGCCCGCGTCGTGCATGGGATCAAGCGAGGGCAGGTCCGTCAGCAGGTGCTCGACGCCGATGCCGGCGCACAGGCCCATGGCTGCCGGCTCGAACCAGGGCGTGCCGTCGCCATAGCGACGCGTGAGCTTGGCCTTGTCGTTGGGCAGGGTGCGCACGATGAGCGCAGCGCGCATCTGGCCGTCGCCGAACTTCGCCAGCGCATTTTCCAGTTGCCGGGCGGTGATTACCTGTTCGCCCGCGCGCCGCTCCGCACTGACGCTGATCAACGTGGCACCGTGCAGGCTGGTGCGGGAGCCGGCCGGCGGCAGCCCGTCGTGCGTGATATGGGCCACGCTTTCAGTGTGCGTGCCGTTACAGTGCGGCGTGAGGTGCAGCGTGCTCACGTTGCAACTGCCGCCGTGGCGCGTATCGCCGATAAAGCCGCCGGCCTGCAGCGTCGCCGCCGTGGCCGGCGGCGCATCGAAGAACGACGGCTGCGGTCCGTCGAATTGCAGCGGAATGGCGAGGCTGATGCCTTGCGCCTTTTCCGTGGCATAGCGGCGGCCGCCGATTTCGATGATGATCTTCATGCGGCGAAGCGCGTGCGCGGCAGCTTGAGCCAGGCGAGCGCGGTGCCGTGCAGCAGGCGATCCCGGGTCTTGCCGTCAAGCCGCATGGATTCAATGAGCGCACCGGGCGCGTGTTCGCCGAGCGGAAATGGATAATCGCTGCCGAGCGCAATGCTATCGGCGCCCATGAGGTCGAGCATGTAGCGCAGCATGCCGGGATGGTGCACCAGCGAATCCACGTAGAAGCGGCCGAGATAGCTCATCGGGTTTTTCTCATTATCCACGGCGCACAGATCGGGGCGCACGCGGAAGCCGTGTTCAATGCG
>JAGWLP010000023.1 GCA_028864905.1 Gammaproteobacteria bacterium | reverse complement strand
CTGGGTGTCGTGAAGGACCGGGTGGTGCGGCCCGGGTCCACGGTGACCGTAAACGGATATCAATTCGATTATCAGGGTACGTCCGAGATCTCGGGGCCGAATTATCAAGGCACGCAGGCCACGTTTCTGGTCACGCACAATGGCAAACCGTTGAGCGTCATGCGGCCCGAAAAGCGGCAATACACCGGCACGGTCACGACCGAGGCCGCCATCATCCCCGGTCTGTTCAGGGATTTGTACGTGGGCCTGGGCAATCCGCTCGGAAACAATGCCTGGAGCGTGCGTTTCCAGTACAAGCCCTTGGTGCGCTTTATCTGGTTGGGCGGCCTGGTGATGATGCTGGGCGGAATCCTGGCGGTGTCGGACCGGCGTTACCGCCGGCCGTTGCGTGCGGACTCCACAGTTGCCGCTGCGGCACCGCCCACACCGCCGCCGTCGGCGCCGGTACCCGTGGCGCAAGAGGCCAAGGTGGAGGCGGGCGGATGAAACGTTCGCTGCTGTATCTGCTGCCGATCGTGGTGTTGGCGGGACTGATTGGGTTTTTCTGGCGCGGCCTGTACCTCAATCCGCGCATTCTGCCGTCGCCGCTGATCGGCAAATCCGTGCCGGTGTTCAGCCTGCCGGAACTGCGTCATCCCGAAGATCCCATCACCCAACAGAGCCTGATGGGCCATGTTTCGCTGGTGAACGTGTGGGGCACATGGTGCTATGCCTGCCGCGAGGAGCAGCAGACGCTCATGGCCTTCGCGCGGCAGAACGTGGTACCGATATATGGCTGGGACTACAAGGATGACCGCCAGGCGGCCCTCGCCTGGCTGTCACAGCGCGGGGATCCCTATGCGGCGGTCGCCTTCGATGCCAACGGCGATGCGGCCATCAATTGGGGCGTGTATGGCGCGCCGGAAACCTTCCTCATAGATGCGCACGGCATCATCCGCTACAAATACATCGGTCCGCTCACTCTGGATGTGATTCAGCACGACTTGTTACCGCGTATTCAGGCCCTGCGCCACGAAGGCACATGAGACACGCGTTGATCCTGTCGCTGGCAGCGGTGCTGCTGTCCTGTCTGTGGCTGCCGCCGGCCCGTGCGGTGGACAGCGAGCCGCCGTTCAGCAATCCGCAATTGCAGCAGCGCTATGAGAACCTGATCCACGAATTCCGCTGCCTGGTGTGCTTCGACGAGAGCATCGCCAATTCCGACGCGGATTTGGCCGCAGACTTCCGCCGGCAGGTACACCAGATGGTGGCGCAGGGCAAAAGTGACCGGCAAATCAAGGACTTCATGGCGGATCGCTACGGGGATTTCGTGCTCTACCAGCCGCCGGTACAGCCCAACACCTGGTTGTTGTGGGGCGGGCCGTTTCTGCTGCTGTTGATCGCGCTGGTGGCGCTCGCGTTTATCCTGCGACGGCGTGCCCACATGGATACGGTGGACGGGGAGGAGGGGTCGTGAGTTTCATTGTCGCGGCCGTAGTCATGATTCTGATCGCGGCGGCTTGCGTCGCCATACCGCTGTGGCGTGCGCGGGCGCGCGCGTCGCTGGCCACCGATACCGCCAACCGCGCGGTGCATGCGGCGCGTGTCGAGGAGCTGGAGCGCGATGTGGCGGCCGGCCGTTTGGCTGCCGAAGACTTTGGGGCTGCACGGCGTGATCTGGACCGGGAATTCGAAGCCAGCCTGCGTGAAGCACGACAGGTGCGGGAACAGGCTGCCAAAACACCCGGTCATAAAGTCACCGCCATTGCGGTGGCCGCGCTGCTGATCATCGCTTCCGGTGTGCTCTATTGGCAGCTCGGCAATTGGCGCGCCGGTATCGAGGGCGTGCAACAAGCAAGCGTGGTGTCTGTGGAGCAGATGGTGGCGCAGCTCGCGCAGCGTCTGGCGACCACGGACAAGAATGACCTGCAGGGCTGGGAAGAGCTAGGCCACGCCTATCTGCTCATGGGCCGTTACGCCAACGCTGAAAATGCCTACCAGCAAGCGCGGCGGCTGTCCGGCGACGAGAACGCCGCGATCCTTGCGGGCTACGGCGAAGCGGCGACACTTGCCGATCCGGATGACTTCATGAGTACGGCGATGCCGGCGTTCGAGAAAGCCCTGCAGCTGGATCCGCGCAACCCACAGGCACTGTGGTACGGCGGTTTTGGCGCGCTGCAACGCGGCGATAAAGCACTGGCCGTGAGCCGGTGGAATGCACTGCTGGCGCAAAATCCACCGGCGGAATACCGCGCCATAATTGAAAAGGCCATTGCTGCAGCCGGTGGTGCGGTTGCGCCTGCGGCCAACAGCGAGGCCGTGGCTCCATCCGGCCGCAGTATTCATGTGCGCGTGACACTGGATGCGCGTCTGCGCAACCAAGTATCGCCGGATGAAACCTTATTCGTGTTCGCCGCCCCGGTGGGCGAGCGCGGCGGTCCGCCACTGGCCGTGCGCCGTTTCAGGGTGAGCGATTTGCCGATCGAAGTGACCTTGAGCAATTCCGATGCGGTGATCGCAGGCCACGATCTGGCGAGTGTGATGCGGGCCACCATCGTCGCGCGCATCGCAAGCCGGGGAACTGCAACGCCACAACCGGGTGATCTCATGGGTGAGGCCGGATGGCAGTCCGACCATAGCGGGTCGGTCAATATACTGATTGATAAAGTCCTGCACTGAGCCCCTGATGGCTCAGGCCACCCGTCCGAGTCTGGGCTCACAGCCTAAAGATGGCTGTCGATGTAGTTTTCCAGGGTGCTGTAGGTGCCGGGCTCGAAGTCGGTGAACTGGATCCCCAGCCGGTATTCGTCGTCACCGTGTTGCCTTACGCCCACTACACGTCCATAGAGACCCAGTCGGCTGTTGCCTTTGCCAAAATCCGCCAAGGTCATCTGCACGTGGATGCGTATGCCATGTCCGGCATTGGTCTGCACCCCGTGAGGGGTGATGCGCGACATGGTAGGCCCGTCGCAAAGCACCTGCATCCCGGTCAGGGACACGTCCACGGCAATCGCGGGGAAGGTCGTGCCATCCGGTTCAAGAATGCGGATGGAATGATCTGCAGCAATGCGTCGGAAAGTGCGCTTTTCAATTTCCATATATGTTCTTGTACCCCGGGCGCGGATTGTACTCAAACCCGGATTCGTCCACTGCTCGCAGGGCTTAATCCTGGCAGAAGTATAGCAAATATAGCCTTTAATCCAGTCAGTTACACGCAGAACATCGAGACTATATCAAAAGCTCGTCACGGGCAGGCTGGATACCGCGCGAAAACCATTGTCGTGTGTAAAGCCGGCATGGATCCGGGAGGAGCTCCGGGACTGTTTTTGCCAAAGGGATGCTGAAAAGCTTTTGGCGTATAGGCTTCCGTATGGCTCGAGTGCTGACGCAATGCCCCGCCCATCCGGGCCCAGACTTGCGACGCATCAAGTCGGCGGCGGCTGGCCGCTATTCGGCGCAGAGTGTGCAAGCGCTGCAAACTCCTCGTCAGTCAGCATCAGATCGGCGGCCGCCACGTTTTCCTCAAGATGCGCGACCCGGGAGGTGCCGGGAATGGGCAGCATGGCCGGACTGCGCTTGAGAAGCCAGGCGATGGCCACCTGACTTGGGGTCGCGCCATGGCGGCGTGCGATTTGCTCAAACGGCGAGCCGGGGTTCGCAAGGCGACCCGCGGCCAGCGGTGCCCAGGGGATGAAGCCGATGTGATGCGCCGCACAGTGTTCCAGCACCGGCTCGTAGCGACGGCTGTGCGCGTGATAGCGGTTCTGCACCGTGGTTACCGGGAATACTTTCTGCGCCGCCTCGATTTCCTCGACGTTCACTTCGCTCAGCCCGGCGTGACGGATCAAGCCCTGATCCAGGAACTCGCGGATTGTTCCGAACTGCTCGGCGCGCGGCACCTTCGGATCGATGCGGTGCAGTTGCCATAGCGTGAGCTGCTCGAGCCCGAGACGGCGCAAGCTGAGTTTGACCTGTTGCATCAGATACTCGGGGCGCCCGAGCGGCACCCAGACGTTTGGCCCGGGGCGCACCTGGCCGCCCTTGGTCGCAATCACCAGTCCCTGCGGGTATGGATGCAGCGCTTCCCGGATCAGGGGCTCGGAAACATCCGGTCCATAGGAATCGGCGGTGTCGATGAAATTCACGCCGAGTTCCGGCAGCCGGCGCAGGGTGCGCAACGCTTCCGCCCGGTCGCGCGGCGCGCCCCACACGTCCGGTCCGGTGATGCGCATCGCACCGAATCCGAGACGATGGATCGGCAGTTTGCCACCCAGCCGGAACTCGCCGGCGTGTGCAGCGTTGGCTTCAGCCATGCTAATGATTTCCGCCAATTGATACAGGGATTGCTATATGCATTCTAAGTCTTGTCAGTGTGCTGCGTTTGCGCCCCATCACAGCTGTTGCGATTCAGGCTGGGGACTGCGCAACGGTCTGCGATCCGGCCAGGTATGGCGCGTTATTTGGCGACCGGAACCGGCCGGCGGTTGGCGCCGACGCGCACGTAAGTCATCTGTGCGGTGGCCACCTTCACACAGGTCTCGTGTTCGCCGTCGCTGCGCTGCGAGAATACCGTGACGTCAATGGCAATCGAGGTGTGGCCGACGCGCGCCACGTCGGTGTAGAAGCTCACCACATCGCCCACGTACACCGGGCCCACGAACACGAACTCGCTGACTGCAACGGTAACCACGCGTCCGCCCGCGCGACGGAAAGCCAGAATCGCACCTGCCATGTCGGCGTGCGACATGATCCAGCCGCCGAAGATGTCGCCCAGGCCGTTGGTGTCCTTGGGCATGGCGAGCGTGCGGACCGCGGCGTCGCGATCCTTGGGCATGCTGTCGAATTTCATGCTTTGGGTTCCCTGAGCGTAGGGGTGTTCCAGCCGGCATCCGACTGGAAGCGCTCGCCGTACTGGGCCGCAAGTTTGCCCAGTCGGGCCTTGAGGTTATCCGCACCCGCGGCGCGAATGTAGTTGATCGGGCCGCCGCGAAACGGCGCGAAGCCGGTGCCGAAGATCACGCCGGCGTCGAGCAGCTCGGCGTCATCCACGATGCCGGCGCGCAGCGCCGCGACGGATTCGTTGAGCATCGGGAGAATCAGCCGGTCCTGCAAATCGGGGGGCTGCGGCCGCGCCCGGCGCCTATCCTTCACGGGCTTGCCGCCTTGATACCGGTAAAAGCCCTCGCCGGTCTTGCGGCCGAATTTTTTCTCGTTCACGAGTCGGGTAAGGCTTTGCGGGATGGGCTTGCGGAATACGCGGGCGAATTCCCGCGCCACGGACAGCGATACGTCCAGCCCCACGGTGTCGGTGAGCTCGATCGGACCCATGGGCATGCCGAAGTCCAGCGCGGCCTGATCAATGGCCTCATAGGCAGTGCCCTGGTCGGCGGCCAGCATGGCCTCCATCAGGTAGGGCATGAGAATGCGGTTGACCAGAAACCCCGGCGCGCTTTTCACCGGCACCGCAAGTTTGTCAATCTGGCGGGTAAAAGACAGCGCTTTTTTGATTTCATCCGGCGCCGTATCGGCCGCGTGCACGACTTCCACCAGCGGCATCTTCGCGACCGGATTGAAGAAGTGCAGGCCCACGAGCCGCTGCGGCCTGTTGAGCACGGTGCGCAGGGTTTCCAGCGGGATGCTGGAGGTGTTGGTGGCGAGAACCGCGCCGGCTTTCATCCGGGCATCAAGCGTCTTGTAGAGCGCCTGTTTGGCCTCGACGTTTTCGAAAATCGCTTCGATGACAACATCGGCATCCACCGCACCGTTGCCGGCCACGTCCATCCTGAGACGGTTGACCGCGTCCTCCACGGCCGCGCCTTTGAGCTGCTTTTCGAACAGCTTGCGCCCGCGCTGCAGCGCCGGCTGCACGTATTTCTCCTCGCGGTCCTGCAGCGTCACTTCAAAACCGCGCAGTGCGCACCACGCCGCGATGTCGCCGCCCATGGTGCCGGCGCCCACCACGTGCACATGCTGCAGTGCAAGGTCGGATTTCTTGCCGAGGGATTTCAGGCGGTCCTGCAACAAGAACACGCGCACCAAGTTGCGTGCGGTGTCGTTGACCATGAGCCGCGCGATGGAGTGCGCCTCCTGCACGTACATTTCATCCGCGCCGGCATATTTCTTCCACAGGTCGATGATGGCGTAGGGCGCGGGATAATGGTCACGGCGCACCTTGGCCGCGACCCTCTTCACCAGCATGTTGGCGACCAAGGGTCGGAGCGGCGCGAACGCCAGCAGTTTCTGCATGAAGGGCGGAGATTTGCGCGCCGGCGTGCGTTGCACCAGTTCACGCGCCGCTTGCCGGGCCGCGTCCGGTTTCGCGAGGCGATCCAGCAGGCCGATCTGCATGGCCTCGCGGCCGTGCACATTGCGGCCGTTGAGCATGAAACTCATCGCCGGCAGCACACCCACCAGGCGAGTGGAGCGCACCGTGCCGCCGAAGCCCGGATGGATGCCGAGCTTTACCTCCGGCAAGCCGAGGCTCAGGCGCCCGTCGTCGATGCCGACCCGATAGCAGCAGGCGAGCGAGAGTTCCAGCCCGCCGCCGAGTGCGAATCCGTTGATCAGGGCCACAGTGGGGCAGGGCAGCGTTTCCAGTTGCTCGAGCACCAACTGGCCGCGGCGAATCATCTGGAACGCGTCGTCCGGCGTCTTGAGCGCGGTGAATTCCTTGATGTCGGCGCCGGCGATGAAACCGCTGGCCTTCGCGGAATAAATCACTACACCTTTGGGAGGTTTGGCCGCGAGTATTCTGAGCTGTTCGCCGAGTTCCGCCAATACCTGGCCGGACAGCACGTTGGTACCGGAGCCGGCCTTGTCGAAACACAGCCAGGCAATGCCGTCTTGATCGAGCTCGAGACGCCAGTTCGGAGCAGGGGAGGGCGTGGGCATGATGGACTCCGCGTTATCCGGCTGAAGAGTGCAGCCGGGGACCTGCATGGTCTTGAATGGATGCTCCATGATAGAAAGGCGCGCGCCGTACCGCAACGTTCACGCGGTTTGACCGTCAGCTTTGCCAAATCCGGGAAAGTGCGTGCCCGCGGGCACCTGCAACAGACGCGCCCGGATTTCGCTGTCCTTGAGCGTCATGGCCTGAAACCGCACGTCATCGCCGGCATTGCGCGTGCCACCGAGGACGCGTTCGATGTAGTTGCGCGTATTGCGCTGCCGCAGGTGCGCGGCGCGGGCATACACAGCGAACCAGTCGCCATCGGCGCGGTCGCCAAAACGCCGGTGGGCATATTCGCGCAACACTTCGATGCGCAAGGCGTTGGCTGCCAGATAGGCGCGCGCCTCCGCATCATTCTGCAGCACGGCATCCTGCTGCTGGCGCAGGCGCGCACGCAGGTCTTCCGGCAAGTTCAGGATCTCGCTGTTCAGCACCTGGCGATCCAGACTGTCCATGAGTTCGCTGCGCAAGGCCTGCAAGGGCTGAGTGCTGCTGTTGAGTTTGCCTTCAATCTCCATGAGGTTGGCGCAAACCGCCCGCAGCGCGGTCGCGTCCAGCCCGCTTGAGGCGGCCAGCGGACCCCAGACTGATTGCAGCGTCATATGGCGACGCCGGTCGCCGCGGAGACCGAACCAGTTGCGCCACATCAAGCCGCGGCCTCCAGCTCGAAATCGAACAGCAAGGGCAAATGATCCGAGAATCGGACGTCGGGGATGTCGAAGGCTAGCATGCGCACTCCCTGACTGTAGAGAATGAAATCCAGTTGCCGGTACGGGCGCGAACTCGGCCACGACGATTGGTTGCGCACGTTGGCGCTATGCAGTCCGGCCGCCGCGGCAAACAAGTCGATCTCCTCGCTTCCGGACAGCGTGTTGAAATCCCCGGCGACGATTACCGGCTTGCGCGAACTGCGCACCAGGGACACAAGATGGTGCATCTGATGTTGGCGATGCCGGTAGCGGAGCGACAGATGCACCAGGAACAGGCACAAGTGAGTCATCTCCAGCTCGATAATCAGCCGCTTGATGCCGAGATCGAAGTAATGGAAGCGCTGGATGGTGTCGGCCTGGCGTGTGAGAAAAGCATTGCCCTGTTTGCGCACGATCGGCAGATACTGGTTGATCGAGCCGCGTGCGTATTTGTTGTGATACGCGGGCACCAAGCCGGTGGCATTGGCGATGACCTCGGCCTGATTGTGGGTGGCGGCGCGCACCGAGCCCATGTCCACTTCGATCAATCCGGCAATATCCGGATGCGTGGACTGGATGAACTCGACGATGCGCCCGAGATTGCGGCCGGTGGCGCGCATGTAGCCACCGATTCCGGGCAGCGGAAAATTGAACGCCGGTCCATGACCGGCGCCGTAGCGGAGGTTATACAGCAGCAAGCGCACGCAAGTGTCAGATTCGAACCGTGACCGGTCGGCGACCGGACTGGCATACTTGGGACACTATAACAGCCTGATGATGCGGCGGGGAAATGCAGAAGCACACTCTTGAACGGCCGCTGGCGCCCGGCGCTGCAGTTCCGCCGTTGCGCCTGTTCACCGAAGGCGACGAACTCTACGCGGCGATGCTCGCAGCCATCAGCCGTGCGCGGCATTCCATCAAGCTGGAAAGTTACATCTTCGCGGACGACGAAATCGGCCGGCAATTTGCCGCCGCACTCGGTGCCCGCGCCCGCGCCGGCCTGCAGGTGTTGCTGCATATAGACGCCGCCGGCTCGCTGTTCTGGGGCTCACACCGGCTGGCAAAGGCGCTGCGCCGCGACGGCGTGCACGTGCGCTGGTTTCATCGCTGGAGCTGGCGCCACCCATCCCGCTACAACCGCCGCAACCACCGCAAGCTGCTGGTGGTGGATGGGCGCAGCGGCTTTCTCGGCGGATTCAACATCCATCGCGAGAATTCACGCGCGCTGTACGGCGAGCGCCGCTGGCGTGACACGCACGTGGAAGTGCAAGGTGCTGTGGCGCATAAGCTGCAGATCATGTTTGATGCATTTTGGCGCGGTCAGCGCCTGCGCTCGCCCATCCTGCGCGCGCCCCAAGCCACACTCATCACCAACCGCGCACACCATGGCCGACGGGTGCTGCGCGCCTTGTATGCCCTGCGCGCCGATCTTGCGCTGCGGCGCGTGTGGCTGAGCACTCCTTACTTCGTGCCCGACCGTCGCACGCAACGCGCGTTGCGCAACGCCGCGCACCGTGGCGTCGATGTACGCGTACTGGTACCGCGCCAGAGCGACGTGCGCATAGCGCAATGGGCCGCGCGTGCCGCCTATGCGGGCCTGCTGGATGCGGGCGTGAAAATCTACAAATATCAGCCGCGCATGCTGCACGCCAAGACCCTGGTCGTGGATGGCCAGTGGGGCAGTGTTGGGACCGCCAATATCGATTACCGCAGCTTCTTCCTGAACTACGAGTTGATCCTGACCTCGCGCCAGCCGCAGTTTGTGGCGGAGCTGGAGACGCAATTTCTCGACGATCTGGTGCAGTCGGAGGCGGTGTACCCGGCGCGCTGGGCTCAACGCGGCTGGCTTGGGCGCGTGCTGGAATTCATTGGCTGGCTCGCCCGGCGGTGGCTGTGAATCCAGACGTACGCCGGCTGTCCGAGTCGCGCGATTGTCATTACCCATTCCGGGAAATGCTCCGCCGGTGTGCAGAGCTGCGGCCAAATGCGGCTGTCAATCCAGAAAGCAATTACTTCAATGCGCGATGATGTATGTGTAAGATATTGACTCAGCAATACCTCAAGGCTCGAAAAACAGACGCCTGGTCAGGCGTGCAGTTCGGACTCTGAGCCTATCCGCCGAGTGCGTGCTACAGTGAACATCGACTCGCAATTCGTCTTTCCGCTGTTCCGAACACAGGCACAGCAATCGCAGGAATAATATGTCGAATATTACCGATTCAGGACCGGACTTCGCGGCCGGCGTATCCATTGCTGATATTTCCGAAGGACGATCCCTCCTGGGCCATGTCGGCAAAGATGCAGTGATTTTGACGCGGCAGGGCAGTGAGATATTCGCGACTGGCGCCGTGTGTACCCATTACCACGGACCCCTGGCCAAGGGACTGGTGGTGGGAGATACGGTGCGCTGTCCCTGGCATCACGCCTGCTTCAGCCTGCGCAGCGGCGAAGTCCTGTCTCCGCCCGGACTCAATCCCATACCCTGCTGGCGGGTCGAACAGCGTAATGGCAAGGTGTTCGTGCGCGACAAGCAGCCGCTGGCCCAGCGCACGCACCGACCTGGTCCGGGTAAGCCTGCAAGTCCCGAATCCGTGATGATTGTCGGCGGCGGGGCCGCCGGTGAAGCGGCGGCCACCACCCTCCGGTTCTGCGGTTACGACCGGCCCATCACCATCCTGAGTGCCGAGGACAGCCTGCCGCCGGACCGGCCGAATCTTTCCAAGGATTACCTAGCCGGCACGGCCCCGGAAGCCTGGGTGCCGGTGCGCGGGGAAAATCACTACCGCGACCACGACATCCGTTTGCTCAACAAAACCCACGTCACGGCGCTTGATCTCGGGCGCAGAACTTTACGTACGCAGGATGGGCGCGAGTTCACCTACGGCGCACTGCTGCTCGCCACCGGCGCCGAGCCGATTCGCCTGAAAATTCCCGGCGCCGATTCGCCTCGGCTGCACTATGTGCGCACCGTAGCCGACAGCCGCGGCATCATTCATGCGGTGGAGCAGGGCGCGCGTCGCGCGCTGGTGATCGGCGCGAGCTTCATCGGCCTGGAAGTCGCGGCTGCGTTGCGCGCACGCAAGCTCGAGGTGCACGTGGTGGCGCCGGAACTGCATCTCATGGAGCGCGTGTTTGGTACGGCGCTGGGCGATTTCATTCTTGGCCTGCACGAATCCAAGGGAGTGGTGTTCCATCTCGGCCGCACGGTGTCCGCCGTCGGTGAGAGTCAGGTAACACTCAACACCGGCGAAGTGCTGGAAACCGACCTGATCGTGGCCGGCATCGGCGTCCGGCCGGTGACGGTACTGGCGGAGCAGGCGGGTCTCAAGATCGAGCGTGGTGTGGTGGTGGATGAATACCTGCGCACCAACGCGCCTGATGTGTTCGCGGCAGGCGACATCGCCCGCTGGCCGGATCCGCACAGTCAGCAGAACATCCGTGTGGAGCATTGGGCGGTGGCCCAGCACCAGGGCCAGGTGGCCGCGCGCAACATGCTGGGTTACGGCGAACGCTACACCGCCGTGCCGTTTTTCTGGAGCCAGCACTACGATGTGAGCTTCAACTACTCGGGCCACGCCGAGAGCTGGGACCGCATCGAGCTGGACGGCAATCTGGCCAAGTTCGATTGCGCCGTGACCTACTTTAAGGGCCAACGCGCGCTGGCACTTGCGACCTTGTGGCGCGACCGCCAGAGTCTCGAGTGGGAAGCCCGCATGCAGGAGCGCGTTGCCCACTGAGATTTGTGCGTGTAGCGGGTGCACGGGTTACGCGTTAACATTTGCCGCGCAACAAATCTGCGAATTTTCGCCGCCATCCCCATCGGGAGATACGCATGTCACGTTTACTGCCAAAGATGCTTGGGTTGCCGTTGGCCGTCACGCTGCTCGCACTCGTCGGTGTCGGCAGCTACGCGCAACCGGCAGCACAGACCTTCAGCATGGAGCAGGTGCTCGGCTATCCGTATCCCAGCAATCTGGTGTCTTCTCCCAACGGTAACGTGATTGCCTGGGTGCTGGACCAACGCGGCGTACGCAACATCTGGGTGGCGTTCGGCCCGAATTACCAGCCGAAGCTGGTGACGCATTACGAAAACGACGACGGTCAGGAACTCAGCGACTTGAGCATTTCCGCCGACGGCCAATACTTGGTGTACGTACGTGGCGGCGACCACGATGCAAATTGGCCGGAATTCCCGCCGCCCGATCCGGCCTCGATCCCGGTGGAGCCGAAGGTGCAGCTTTGGTCCGTGTCCCTGACCACCGGAGAGCCGCGGGTGCTGGCGGAGGGCGACGCACCGGCGATATCTCCCGACGGCAAGCGCGTGGTCTTCATCCATCGGCCGGAAAACAGCGTGTGGTGGGTGCCGATTGACGGCAGCCAGAAAGCCCAGCAGTTGTTCTTCGATCGCGGTCACGATTCCGACCTGCAGTGGTCGCCCGACGGTACCGCGTTGACCTTTGTCTCGGACCGCGGCGATCACAGTTTCATCGGCGTATACCGCAACGACAGCACGCCCATCGAATACTTGGCACCTTCGACAGCCAACGATCTGGAACCGCGCTGGTCACCGGATGGCGCGCGCATCGCGTTTCTGCGCACACCCGGCAACGGCGGTCCGCCGCAGTCCATCCTCGAATGGCATTCCGTGCCGTGGTCGGTGTGGGTGGCCAGTGTGCAAAGCGGGCAGGGGCGCGCAGTCTGGGACAGCCCGGATACGCTACGCGCTTCATTTCCGCAGGAAGGCGGTGATCCGGATCTGCACTGGGTGGCCGGCAACCAGCTGGCCTTCCTCTCCGAAACGGACAACTGGCCGCATCTTTACCTGGTATCGGCGAACGGCGGCAACGCACGCCTGCTGACTCCCGGCAAATTCATGATCGAGGATCTGGCGGTGGCACCCGACGGCAGGTTCCTGGTGTATTCCGCCAACAGCGGCAGCACGCCGGGCGATAACGACCGCCGGCACCTGTTTCGCGTCGCGGTGAGCGGCGGCGCACCAGAAGTGGTGACCGCCGGCACTCACAGCCAGTGGAGCCCGGTGCTGACGAATGGCGGCAAGTCGCTGGCGTTTGTGGACGCCGGCGAGCGCCAGCCGCCGCTGGTCATGGCGGGGGCAGTCGATGCGCATCACTGGCTTACGCTGGATCGCAACCAGATACCCGATGATTTCCCCACCGACCAGCTGGTCGTACCCCAACTTGTGAGCTTCCGGTCCGCTGACGGTTGGCAGGTGCAGGGCCAGTTGTTTGAAAAACCGGGCGGCGCGGCGAAAAAACCAGCGATCATTTTCGTGCACGGCGGACCGCCACGGCAGATGCTGCTCACCTGGCACAACATGGATTACTACAGCAACAGCTATGCCGTGAACCAGTATCTGGCCAACCACGGTTTCATCGTACTGTCCGTGAATTACCGCTTGAGCATCGGTTACGGCCACGATTTCCATTACCCGGCGCACTGGGGGCCGACCGGCGCATCGGAATATCAGGACGTGCTGGCCGGTGCACGCTTTTTGCAGCGCGCTGCGCGCGTGGACGCGCGGCGCATCGGCATCTGGGGCGGATCCTACGGCGGTTACCTGACCGCGCTGGCCCTGGCACGCAACTCCAACATTTTCAAGGCGGGCGTGGATTTTCACGGCGTGCATGACTGGTCGATGTTCGCGGACGACTGGTTCGGCAAACCCATGCAGCGTTACCAGATGCCGGACATGAAAGCGCTGATGAAAACCTTCTGGGAGTCTTCGCCGGATGCCGATATTGCCAAATGGAAATCACCGGTGCTGCTGATCCAGGGCGATGACGACCGCAACGTGCATTTCCACCAGATGGTGGACCTGGTGCGCCGCCTGCAATTGCAGCATGTGCCGTACCAGGAAATCGTCATCCCCAATGAAATTCACGGCTTCCTGCGTTATCACTCCTGGCTCGAAGCCGACCAGGCCACGGCGGATTTTTTCGCGCAGCAGTTTGCCGGCATCCACGGTAGCTGATGAAGCGCTCGGCCGTCGTCATCGGCGCCGGGCTGCTCGGCACCACCACCTCGTGGTTTCTGGCGCAGCGGGACTTCGACGTTACCGTGGTCGAGCGTCGCGCTGGCCCGGGGCTGGAGACCAGTTTTGCCAATGGCGGTTTGCTGACGCCGAGTGAGGCCGATCCCTGGAATGCGCCCGGCACCTTCGGACATCTGCTGCGTTGGTTGGGGCGCGAAAATTCGCCATTATTGTTGCGGCCGCGCGCCCTGCCCGGAATGCTGCGCTGGGGTTGGCGTTTTCTGCGCGCGTCCCGGCCGCAGCCGCATCTGCGCTCCACCGAGGCGACATTGCGGCTGGCGCTCTACAGTCTGGCCACGCTTGACGCTCTCGACAAACAACTCGCACTCGATTATCAGCATCTGCATCGCGGCACCCTGAAGGTTTTCCGTGAACGCCGCGGACTGCTGGATACCCAGCGGCTGGCCGAGCGCCTGCGACCGCTGGGTTTGGATTCGCGCGTGCTGGATCGGGACGCGGCCGTGGCACTGGAGCCCTTGCTTGCAGATGCTGCGCGGGACCTGGTCGGCGCCATTCATTATCCGCACGATGGCAGCGGCGATGCCTACCTGTTCACCGCCGGCCTGCAGCGGCATGCGCAGGCAGCGGGCGTGCGCTTCCAGTTCGACACCGAAATTGATCGCCTGCAGGCTGGCGCCCGGTCCATTCAGGTACTGCACAGCAACCGCGGTGACATCCGGGCCGACGTCTATGTGCTCGCGGCCGGCAGCTACAGCCCGAAGCTCACGCGTCCGTTGCGCCTGGCATTGCCCATCTATCCGGTCAAAGGCTACTCATTGACAATGCAGGCCGCGCACGGGCGGCAACTCCAGGTCCCGGTGGTGGACTTCGAGCAGAAGATCGTGATCGCGCCCCTGGGCGACCGAATCCGCATCGCCGGCACGGCCGAATTCAACGGCTATGACACCACAGCCAACACGGCACGCAGCACCGCTTGCCTGCAGCAGGCGCTCGCGCTGCTCCCGAAGCTGGCCGGCGATGCTGCGGGGGAGGGCAAGGTGACGCATTGGACCGGGCTGCGCCCCATGACCTGCGATGGCCCGCCGATTCTGGGCGCCACGCCCTACGAAAATCTTTACTTGAATACCGGCCATGGCCCTTTGGGCTGGACGCTGTGCGCGGGTTCGGCGCAGCTGGTGGCGGACCTCGTGGCGAGCCGGTCGCCCGCGGTTGATCCGCAGGACTATAGCCTCGCGCGCTTCAACAGTTGATGCGCTGGGCTACGGGCCCGGTGCATTTCACCGCACTGGTAATAAGACTTGGGGTGCAGCGGAGCGTTTAAGACGCAGATTAAACCTATCAAATGCGCATAATGTATATTATGGTTAATTTAAGCACTAGCTACTACGTAAAATGAAAATTCCCAGTCGGGCGTTTCCGCGCTGAGCCACGCGTGCGGTTTTTCAGGTCATCTGTCTACTCTTCCCTGTCCGAGACTCGGCCCAGACGCCCGAGTTCTTCCACCACGATGCGCACGGCCTGGCGTTCGACTTCGGACAGATACGGGTTCCAGATATCGAAGATCAGCACCACGCGCGTGCGTGCGCTCTTGTTCCAGGCTTCGTGCTCGAAAGTATCGTCGAACACGATGCATTCGCCTTCCTTCCAGCCGCGGGTCTCGGTGCCGACGCGGATGCCGCAATCCGGCGGGATGATCAATGCCAAGTGCGCAACCAGGCGGGTGTTGATCACGCCGGTGTGTGGAGGAATGTGCGCGCCCGGTTTGAGCACCGAAAACAGGGTTTCCGGCGAATGATCGGCCACCCGGCTCAGCGGCAGCGTGTCCAGCAGTCCTGCGGTAACCGGGCAGCGCGCACAATTGGCATCAAAGCGGTGGCCGTCACGGTAGAAGAAAAACGCGTTCCAGTTGGGCGAATAATTGAGCGCCTCCCAGTATTTCGCGCCTGGATGATTGCGGCGCATCTCGATGAACGGCCGGAAGCCTTCGTCGCCGCGCAGGACCTCGAAAAGTTCGTCGCGGATTTCGCCGGTGTGTCTCTCGATTTCCGCAAACCAGGGAAATTGTTCGCGCTCGAACCAGGCTTGTGACGGCACGCCCGGGAACGTCATGAAGGTGCAGCGCTGCAGCGGGTTGCCTGCAGGGAGCGCTTCCTGTCCGAAATAAGTCCGCAGACACTGGTCTACACGCACAAAGTCTGCCGCCGGATGGCCTGCGCGCAGCGGTGCAAGTGCCTGCGTGAGACGCGCCTCACGTGCCTGCTGCACCACGCTCATGGCGTGCTGGAGGGCCTGACGCAATCCCGCAGGCAGGCGTTCGGGTTGTACCATCAGGCCGAGATCGCCGGCCTGCATGAGCCCGGCAACAAAACTGTTCAGGGCTTCGTCGCTCCGTCCCAGCTGTTCCAGTACCGCACCTTTATGCAAGTGGGCTACGGGAAATTCCGGTTGCAGACGCAGGGCTGCGTCCAGTGCCGCGACGGCTTCAGGCAGTGCCCCCCGCGCCCGCTGTACCAGTCCGAGGTTCTTGAAGAGCGCGGCATCCTCGGGGTGCGCTGCAACTGCACGCTCAAACAATGCGAGGCTTTGGCCAAGGTCTCCGCCAGCCAGCGCCTGCATGCCCAGAAAGCTCAGCGCTTCGGGATGCCCTGGATCACGTTGCAGCAACTGCCGATATAAATCAGCTGCGGCAGATATCTGGTTGGATTCGGCGTTGCGGCGTGCGGCCTCGGCCAAACTGGCTGTCTCGCGCTGATCGGCAGTGGCGGTGTTCAACAGGCCGGAAGACGTCACATGGTGTGGGTGGGCCGGTCGGCGCGCAAAGCCGTGCCCAGCAGGTCTTCGATTTTGCGCTGGGTGTTGCCGCCATCCTGCGCGCTGAATTGCACGCCGATGCCGGTGGCGCGCGTGCGGTTGGTGCTGCGCGGGGTGATCCATACGACTTTGGCGGCTACCGGCAAACGCTCCGGTGAATCCATAAGCTGCAACAGTACGAATACTTCGTCGCCCAGTTGATAGGGTTTGTCCGTGGGTATGAACATGCCGCCGTTTTTCACGAATGGCATGTACGCGCTGTACAGGGCGCTTTTGTCCTTGATCACCAGCGTATGGATTGCCTGTTGTCGCGGTTCACTCATGAATTCAGCCTCCGGCAGTCGCAAGCGGCGCAGTGTTCAAGCTACCCAGCCCCTCGGCCCATTGCAGCAGCAGATCCTCCAGCAACAGCTGGGCGTTCACTGGGGTCGCCGCCAAGGCCGTGGCCCGGTTGAGCCGTCCCAGATACGCGTGCAGTGCGCGCAAGTTTAATCCCACGAGGGCGCTTTGCAACAGCGCATGGGCATCGGCGTTGATCAGCACGGGCGGTGACGTCCAGGCCGCGGACGCGAGGCGCACGAGGTCCATGGTCCAGGTCTGCAGCAGGCGTAACACCAGCGGCAACGGTGCGCGGGAAAGCTCCCCGGCACACTGCAAGGGATTGAGTTTGTTGGAGCGCAGATCCAGCAGCATCTGAAACAACCCCAGGCGTTCGCGGACCAGCTGCGTGCCGGCGAGCTGCAAGGCGTGCAACGGGCCGCCGCCGGCGATGCCCAGGAGCGCTGGCCAATCGGAACGGGATTCGACACCATTGAGCCAGTCGAGCGCGGTGTGCGTGGCCGGCGCAGGCATGCTGAGCATCTGACAGCGGCTGCGGATGGTGGCAGGCAGGCGTGCGGGTTGCGCCGTCACCAGAATCAACACGGTGTCGGGCGCCGGTTCTTCCAAGGTCTTGAGCAGACTATTGGCGGCATTGCTGTTCATGGCATCGGCTGGGGACAGCACCGCGAGTTTGCGTCCGCCGTGCAGACTCGTGAGCGCCAGCGTTGCGCACAGTTCCCGAATCTGATCCACAAGGATTGCACTCTTTTCCTCGGCGAGCGTGAGGTAGTGATAATCAGGGTGCCCACCCGCGGCAAATTGCCGGCAGGAGGGGCAATGGCCGCAGGCGCGGCCATTTTCTGGTAATCGACACAACGTCAGGGCTGCAAACGCATTGGCAAACAATTGCTTGCCGCTCCCCTCCACGCCCGTAAGCATCAGTGCATGCGGCAGCCGCCCGCTCTGCAGCCAGGTGCCGGCGCGCTGCCAGAGCGATGTCTGCCACGGCAGCGGAACTGCCCGCCAATCCGGCAATGCGCCCACGGTATTCACAGCCATGTCGCCACGCGCTCTTCGAGTGCGCGTAGCACTTGCCGGCGTACCGTTCCCATGCTGGCATCGGCGCGGATGATGCGCATACGCCGCGCTTCACGTTTTGCGCGTTGCAGGTACGCGCGCCGCACGCGCTCAAAGAAAGCCTGCTGTTCCAGCTCGAAGCGGTCGCGCCGGCCGCGCCGGCGCACGCGCGTCATGCCCACGTGCACCGGCGCGACCAGCAGCAACGTCAAATCCGGTTTGAGCCCGCGGGTGACCATGCGCTCCAGTGCGGCAATCTCACGCGCCGGTATGCGCCGCCCGCCTCCCTGATAGGCATAGCTGGCGTCCGTGAAGCGGTCGCACAATACCCAGCTGCCGGAGTTCAGCGCCGGCCGGATAACCTGCTCCACATGACTGGCGCGTGCCGCGAACATGAGCAGCAGCTCCGCCATCGGCGTAATAATTTGTTTGCGCGGTGTGAGCAGCAGCTTGCGGATTTCGTCGGCCAGCTCCGTGCCTCCGGGCTCGCGCGTGACCAGCAGCTTGATGCCATATGCGCGCAACCAGCCGGCGACGAATTTCAGGTGCGTGGATTTGCCGACGCCCTCAATGCCTTCGAAGGTGATGAAGCGTGCGCGTGACGTTTTGCCGGATCGAGTCATGGACGGTGGCGCCGGATCTGGTATTTCTGTACGGCTGCGTTCTGCTCGGCCAGGGTCGCTGAAAACTGGTGGGTACCATCGCCGCGCGCCACGAAATACAGCGCGTCGCCGGGCGTGGGATGCAACACGGCTTCGAGTGAAGCCAGGCTCGGCAGGCAAATCGGCGTGGGCGGCAAGCCATTGCGGGTATAGGTGTTGTACGGCGTATCCGTACGCAGATCCTTGTAGGTGATTTTCCCGGTGTAGGCATCTCCCAGGCCAAAGATCACCGTGGGGTCGGATTGCAGGCGCATGCCTTTCGCCAGGCGGCGCACGAACACACCCGCAATTTCGCCGCGCTCCTTTGGCTGGGCGGTTTCTTTCTCGACGATGGACGCCAGAATCAGCGCCTCGTAGGGTGCTCGGTACGGCAAGCCGGCTGCGCGCTCTTGCCAGGCGCTTTCCAGATGTGACTGCATGTCGCGGTACGCGCGTAGCAGGAAGGTCACATCACTGGTGCCCTTGGGGAACTGGTAGGTGTCGGGATAGAACCGGCCTTCGGGTGATTCACCGGGATGGCCGAGTGCGGCCATGACAGCTGCAGCATCCTTGCCGGCAAGTGTGTGTCTGAGCGCCGGGTCGCTGTCCACGGCCTGCATCACCTGCTTGAAAGTCCAGCCGTCCACCAGGGTGAGTGAATGCAGCACCACCTTGCCGCTTTTGAGTAGGTCGAGCAGGCCGGCGACGCTGGTGCCGGGTGGCACCAGGTACTCGCCGGCGCGGAGCGCGTGCGTGTCCCCACGCAGACGCGCGAGCCACACGAGGTCAAACGGCTGTGGCAACACGCCCTGGGCGTGCAGTTCGCCCGCCACCTGGCGCAACGGTGCGCCGGGCGTCACTTCCACATCCACGGCGCGGATGCCCGTGACCACCGGCGCCAGAAATCCGCGCCAGTACGCCGTGCCGGCCAGCACCAGCAACACCACGACCACCAGCAGCGTGACGAGTTTGCGCAACATGCCCGACCTCAATCTGTTCCGATTCCGGCTTCCCTCGCCCAATGCTGCATGCGGCGCGTCCAGTCACCTACGGCGTATTCCTGATTGTCGAGCCGGCGCACCGGCCATATGCCAATCAGCGAATTGCACACGAACACTTCACGCGCCGCCTGCAATTCTTTCAGCGACAGCTGCGCTTCTTGCACCGGCTCGCCGGCCTCTACGGCGCGCTCCAGCAGATGGCGCCGCATCACCCCCGCCACGCCGCAGCGACTCAATTCAGATGTGATCCGACGGCCGTCCGCCATACACACGAACACATTGGTCATTGTACCTTCGATGACGGCGCCCTCCTCGTCCAGCATCAGCCCCTCCTGCCACGGTTCACGTTCCGACCACTCCGCACGCGCCAGCACCTGTTCGAGGCGGTTGAGATGCTTGAGACCCGCGAGCCGGGAATTGTGTCCGAGTCGCGTGCTGCAAACACGCAGCTGTATGCCGACCCCGCTCCAGGCCGATGGATGATCCGGCCAGGGATGACGGGTGAGAATGCGTGTGGTTTCCGAGTCCGGCGGCGGACGATAACCACGGCCGCCCACTCCGCGCGTGATAAGCAATTTGAGTATGGCGTGTTGTTCGCCGCACGCCGCGCTCAGCAGTTCTGATTGCAGCTTCTCGCGCGACGGCGCGTTGATCGCCAATCGCTCACAACCCGCGTATAACCGGTCCAGGTGATAAGCCAGCAGCGCAATCTGCCCGTGTTTGACTGGTAAAGTCTCGAACACGCCGTCACCGTATTGCAGACCGCGGTCGGACACCGACACCTGATCCCGTAATTCGCCGTTTACCCAAAAGGCCTCAGTCATGCATCTGCTCCCAGAGCACGCGCCAGACCGCGGGCTTTGGCGCGCGTTTCCTCCAGTTCGCGTTCCGGCACCGAGTCGGCCACGATTCCCGCACCGGCGCGAAACTGCAATTGCGCGCGGTCTTTCACCAGCGTGCGGATCAGGATATTCAGGTCCAGGTCGCCGTCGCGGTTGAGATAGCCCAAGGAACCAGTGTAGGCGCCGCGCGCGGCGGCTTCCAGTTCGGCGATGATCTGCATGCAGCGTACTTTCGGACAACCGGTGATGGTACCGCCGGGAAATATCGCACGCAGCACCTGTCCCGGCGTCACGTCCGCGCGCAGCTCGCCGCTCACGTTGGAAACAATATGATGCACGTGCGCGTAGGATTCGATTGCCATCAACTCGTCCACGCGCACGCTGCCGGTGCGACA
>JAGWLP010000022.1 GCA_028864905.1 Gammaproteobacteria bacterium | reverse complement strand
TTTGACTGCACAAACTCCGGCGCAGGCCGCAACGTCATTCAGTCAGCCCCGGTTCAAGCCTGTTTTTTGCCGTCCTTGACCTCTTCGAACTCGGCATCCACTACGTTGTCCTTGCCCTGCGCATTGGCGCCGTCGCTCGCGCCCGCACCCGCGGGCTTGGGCTCTTCCTGCTTGGCGGCATAGACACGCTCGGCGAGTTTGCCCGCGGCTTCCGAAAGCGCCTGGGCCTTGGTCTCGATGACGTGCTTGTCATCCTTCTTGATGGCATCCTTGAGATCGCTGATCGCCGATTCGATACGCGCGCGTTCCTCGCCCGACACCTTGTCGCCCAGTTCCTTCAGGCTCTTCTCGGTGGCGTGCACCAGGTTTTCCGCCTGATTGCGCGTGTCCACCAGCTCACGGGTTTTCTTGTCCTCGGCCGCATGCGCCTCGGCGTCCTTGACCATGCGCTCGATGTCCTCCTTGGACAGGCCCGAGGAAGCCTTGATGGTGATCTTCTGCTCCCGGTTGGTGGCCTTGTCCTTGGCGGAAACATTCAGGATGCCGTTGGCGTCAATGTCGAAAGTCACCTCGACCTGCGGCACGCCGCGCGGCGCGGGCGGAATGTCGCTCAAATCAAACTTGCCGAGCGACTTGTTGTCGCGCGCCATCTCGCGCTCGCCCTGCAGCACGTGCACCGTGACTGCGGTCTGGTTGTCATCCGCGGTCGAGAACACCTGGGTGGCTTTCGTGGGGATGGTGGTGTTTTTCTCGATGAGCTTGGTCATGACGCCGCCCAGCGTCTCGATACCGAGCGACAGCGGCGTAACGTCGAGCAGCAGCACGTCCTTGACGTCGCCCTTGAGCACGCCGGCCTGCACCGCGGCGCCGACCGCCACCGCTTCGTCCGGGTTCACGTCCTTGCGCGGCTCCTTGCCGAACAAATCCTTGACGGTGTCCTGCACCTTGGGCATGCGTGTCTGGCCGCCCACGAGGATGACTTCATCCACGTCGCTCACCGACAAGCCCGCATCCTTGAGCGCGGTCTTGCAGGGCGCGGCGGTTTTCTGGATGAGATCCTCCACCAGAGCTTCGAGTTTGGCACGCGTGAGCTTGATGTTCAGATGCTTCGGGCCGCTGGCATCGGCGGTGATGTACGGCAGGTTGATTTCCGTCTGCTGCGAGGACGACAGCTCGATCTTGGCCTTTTCCGCGGCTTCCTTGAGCCGCTGCATCGCAAGCGGATCGTTGCGCACGTCAATGCCCTGCTCCTTGTGGAATTCCGCGGCGATGTAGTCAATGATGCGCTTGTCGAAATCCTCACCGCCCAGGAAAGTATCGCCGTTGGTAGCCAGCACCTCGAACTGGTGCTCGCCGTCCACTTCCGCGATCTCAATGATGGAAATGTCGAAGGTGCCGCCGCCCAAATCGTAGACCGCGATTTTCCTATCGGTCTTGACCTTGTCCAGACCGTAGGCGAGCGCCGCGGCGGTCGGCTCGTTGATGATGCGCTTGACCTCGAGACCGGCGATCTTGCCGGCATCCTTGGTGGCCTGGCGCTGGGAGTCGTTGAAATAGGCCGGAACGGTAATCACCGCTTCCTTGACCTCTTCGCCGAGATAATCCTCGGCGGTCTTTTTCATTTTCTGCAGCACGCGTGCCGAAATCTCGGGCGGCGCCATTTTCTTGCTGCTCGCCTCCACCCAGGCATCACCGTTGTCGGCTTTGACGATCTTGTAGGGCACCATGCCGACATCCTTCTGCACCACGTCGTCGGTGTACTTGCGGCCGATGAGCCGCTTGATGGCGTACAGCGTGTTCCTGGGGTTGGTGACCGCCTGGCGCTTGGCCGACTGGCCGACCAGCACCTCGTTGTCCTTGGTAAAGGCCACGATCGAGGGCGTGGTACGGTCGCCCTCGCTGTTCTCGATGACCCGGGGCTTGCCGCCTTCCATGATGGCCACACAGGAATTGGTGGTGCCGAGGTCAATGCCGATGATCTTGCTCATGAGTGAATGCTCCGAATCAGGGATGGAATTCGAGTTATCCGGTTAAATGGGGGTAGGCCAAGGGCTTTCAAGCAGCGGCATCCGGGGATTTCGCCACGATCACTCGCGCGGCACGCAGCAGCCGGTCGTTCAACAGGTAGCCTTTCTGCACAGTCTGCAGCACCGCTCCGGGAGAGGTATCGGTGCTAGGTTGCAGGGTCATGGCCTCGTGCTGCTCCGGATTGAACGCCGCGCCCCTGGCGGGGTTGATCTCGCGCACGTCAAAGCGCTCCAGCAGTGCTGCCAGCATTTTGAGCGTCATCTCCAGGCCTTCGCGCAGGTTGTCTGCCGAGCCGGCCGCCGCAGCAATCCCCGCCTCCAGGCTGTCCTTGACCGGCAAGAGTTCCTGCAGAAAACGTTCCAGCGCATAGCGGTGCGCGTTTTCCAGGTCACGCTGGCTGCGCTTGCGCAGATTGTCCAGTTCGGCCACCGCGCGTACGTAACCATCCCAGTTCTGCGCGGCCTTTTGCTGGGCGTCGGCCAGCGCTGTCTTGAGTTCCGCCGCCGGATCCGCCACGGGTTCCGCCCCAGCCGGATTGGGCGCCTCGGCCTGCTCCATATGGGCAGTGTGCTTCTTGCTCATCAAGTCCTCCGATTCCACTCCCCGGCTGACGACCGGGCACAACCACGCCATCCGCGGCGCGGACGGCATTTCCCACGAGTTGGGGCTTACTTGCGCGGGTTCAAGGCTGCGCCCAGCAGGCGCGCGGTGAAATCCACCAGCGGGATGACGCGCTCGTAGGCCATGCGCGTCGGGCCGATCACGCCCAGCACGCCGACCACCGCGTCGCCCACCTTGTAAGGCGCGGTCACCACGCTGCACTCGTCCAGCACCCGGTAACCGGATTCCTCGCCGATGAAGATCTGCACGCCCTCCGCGGCGATGCACTTGTCCATGAGGTGCAGGATTTCGCGCCGCTGATTGAAGGCTTCAAACAGCCGGCGCAGCTTTTCCACATCTGACAGCTCGGCCCACTCCATGAGGTTGGTCTCGCCGGCCATTACATAGCTGCGCCCCTGATCGCGGCTGCGGCCCTCGGCGGCCTTCTCCGCCATGTGAATGGCGGCCAGCATCAGCTCGTTCATGCTCTCACGCGTACGGCGCAGCTCCTCGATCAGCGCGGCGCGCACCGCCTGGATGTCCTTGCCGGCAAAATGCGCATTCAGGTAATTGCTGATCTGCTGCAGGGCGCTGGGCTCGTAACGGCGATCCAGGTGCAGCACGCGGTTCTGCACCTCGCCCTCGTTGATCACCAGAATCGCGAGCACGCGGTTGTCGGACAGCGGCAGGAATTCAATGTGTCGCCAGGCGACATGTTCGAGCCGTGGCAGCGTGACCACTCCCGCCATGTGCGTCACCGCCGACAGCAGGCTGCTGGCCGAAGCCAGCAGCGCCTGCGGATCGGCCTCTTGCACATCGAGCTGCTGGCGGATCAGACGCACTTCCTGCTGTGCCAGCGGCTTGACCGTAAGCAGTGTGTCCACGAAAAAACGGTAGCCCTTGACCGTAGGCACGCGTCCCGCCGAGGTATGCGGCGAGGCGATGAATCCGATCTCCTCCAGATCGGCCATGACGTTGCGGATGCTCGCAGGGCTCAGATCCATGCCGGAATCCCGCGACAAGGTGCGCGACCCCACGGGCTCACCGTCGCGGATATAGCGCTCCACCAGCACTTTGAGCAGGTGTTGTGCGCGTTCGTTCAGCGCCGTCGTACCCGTCATGTCTGTCATCGCTCCATTGTCACGCATCTGGCACCGGCCAGCGCCGAGTGCCGCTGAAAAAACTGGCAACCCACGGTGAGAACCGTCAAACACAGCCCGGCATTTCGCGCTCCGGGCGGCCATGCTAACGTTGCCGGCGGTATGCCTGCTCATTTTGCCACGATCGCCGTGCTGGGCCGCGAAGGCGACCCGCAAATCGCCGCGACGCTCACGCGGCTGCTGGCGCAGCTGCGCGCAGCACGCGCCACGACGCTGGTGGACGCGGCGCTGGCCCCGCTGCTCGGGCACCCATCCGATGCGAAATTGGCCGATCACTCGCAGCTGGCCGCGGCCGCGGATCTGGCCATCGTCATCGGTGGAGACGGCACGCTGCTCAGGGCTGCACACCTGTTCACAGCCAAGCCGGTGCCGCTGGTCGGCATCAATCTCGGGCGCCTGGGTTTTCTCACCGATATTTCCCCGGACTCGATGGACGCGGACATCGCGGCCATCCTGCGCGGCGAATACCGCGCCGATCGCCGTGTGCTGCTGGAAGCCGAAGTCGTGCACGGCGCACAGACCACTGCCTGCGTACCGGCGCTCAACGATGTGGTCGTCCAGAAAACCGGCGGCGGGCGGCTCATCGAGTTTGAAACCCATGTTGGCGGGCAGTTCGTGTGCGCGCACCGCGCCGACGGCATCATCGTGGCCACGCCCACCGGCTCGACGGCTTACGCGCTTTCCGGCGGTGGATCGATTCTGCATCCCGCGCTGGAGGCCATGATCCTGGTGCCCATCTGTCCGCATGCGTTGGGCGACCGCCCCATCGTGCTGGGCGGCGGCAGTCGCGTGGAAATCGTGATCAGCCAGACCCACGGCGGCCGGGCGCAGGCCACGAGCGACGGCCAGCACACGCAGATACTCAACGCCGGCGACCGCATACGCGTGTGGCGCGCGGACCGCGCCGTAACCTTCATCCATCCACGCGGGCACGATTACTTCCGCATACTGCGCACCAAGCTGCACTGGGGTCCGGCGCCCGCACGCGGCGATAATGATTGACGCATGCTGACCCAGCTCGCTATCCGCGACTTTGCCATCATCGACCGGATGGAGCTGGATCTGGCCGCCGGCCTGAGTGTGCTTAGCGGCGAAACCGGTGCCGGCAAATCCATTCTCGTGGACGCGCTCGGGCTGGTGTTGGGCGACCGCGCCGACGCCGACGTCATCCGCCTGGGCGCGGAGCGCGCCGAAATCGATGCGGAGTTCGACATCGGCAAACTGCCGTCGGTACGCGCCTGGCTGGACGCGCATGAGCTCACGGCCGACGGCGCGTGCATCCTGCGGCGCGTCATTGGCCGTGACGGTCGTACGCGCGGCCAGATCAATGGACGCAACGTACCGCTGCAGCTGCTGCGCGAGCTCGGCGAGCAACTGGTGGACATCCATGGCCAGCACGAACACCAGTCATTGCTCCGGCCGGCTGCGCAGCTTGCACTGCTCGACGAGTATGCCGATCAGCCGGCCCTGCTTGCCAAAGTCGCCGGGCTGTACCGCGAGTGGAAAGCAGCGCATGAGCGCCTCACGGAATTGCGCGCCGCCGCCCAGCACCGCGACACGCACCTGGAGTTGCTCAGCCACCAGGTAAGCGAGCTCGACGCTTTGGGTTTGCAGCCCGGCGAAATCGCCGCGCTGGACGAAGAGCACCGGCGCCTGGCCAACAGCGGCAAGCTCATGCAAGGCGCGCAAACCGCGCTCGACGCAGTTTACGAAAGCGAAGAAAGCTCCGCACATCAATTGACCCACCAGGCATTGGCCGCGCTCAGCGCGCTGGGGGAACTCGACGGGCGCCTGAAACCTGTGGGGGATTTGCTTAACAATGCCGAAATCCAGCTCGCGGAAGCCGGCGAGGCGCTGCGCCGCTATCTGGCCAACACGGATCTCGACCCGCAGCGGCTGGAACAGGTCGAAAACCGCCTGGGCGCGATTCACGATCTGGCGCGCAAGCACCACCTTGAACCCGAGGAGCTGCCCGCATTGATGGACAAGTTGCGCATCGAGCTGCACGCGGTGGAGAACGCTGAAATCGCGCTGCAGGAACTGGAGCACGAACTCGCGCGGCTGCGCGACGTCTACCGCGAGTCCGCCAGGCAACTCAGCCGCGAGCGCGTACAGACTGCTGTCCGTCTCGGAACCAAAACCACCGCCATCATGCGCGAACTCGGCATGCCCGGCGGCCGCTTTGCAATCGAGGTAAACACCGACGCCGAGCGCTTTTCACCGCTCGGCAGCGACACAGTGGAATTCCAGGTGAGCGCCAATCCCGGCCAGCCGCTCAAACCGCTGGCGCGCGTGGCTTCGGGAGGTGAACTTTCGCGCATTGCGCTCGCCATCCAGGTGGTCGCGGCGCGCTCCAGCGCCGTGCCCTGCATGATTTTCGACGAGGTGGACGCCGGCATCGGCGGCGGGGTGGCCGAAATCGTCGGCCGCTATCTGCGCAACCTTGGTGCCCACCGCCAGGTGCTGTGCGTCACGCACCTGCCGCAGGTGGCCTCGCAGGCGCACCGGCACTTCCGAGTCCTCAAGCAATCGCACGGCCAGACCACGTCGGTGCGCATCGATTTGCTCGACAGAAAATCCAGGGTTGAAGAACTGGCACGCATGCTGGGCGGGGTGGAAATCACCGCGACCACGCGCAAGCATGCCAGTGAAATGATTGCGCGCGTGGACAATTCCTGAAGGCCGCAGTGCCCTTGTACTTGTGCGCGCTGCGCACGCCCGCGCCAGCGGTCGGGAAATTCCCGAACTGCACCTATTTATTCAGGGTCTTGCGGCATTCCGGGCAGACGCCGTACAGATACAGCGAGTGGTCGGTGATCTCATAGCCCTTGGCGCTGGCGATCTGCTTCTGGCGTTTTTCAATCTCGCCGTCCACGAACTCGTCCACCCGTCCGCATTTGACGCACACGATGTGGTCGTGGTGCGTGCCCTGGTTCAGCTCGAATACCGAATGCCCGCCTTCAAAATGGTGCCGGGTCACCAGTCCGGCAGTCTCGAACTGCGTCAGCACCCGGTAGACGGTCGCCAAGCCGATGTCCTCGCCGGAATCCAGCAGCGCCTTGTACATGTCCTCGGCGCTCATGTGGCGGAGCGCGCTGCTTTCCAGAATCTCGAGAATCTTGACCCGTGGCAGGGTCACCTTGAGACCGACGTTGCGCAATTCCTGGCTTTCCACGCAGAATCCCTCGTGGCCGCCGCTTCTCGACGCGCCGGCACTCGGGTATTATCACCCTCTGGTCACGCAGCACAACCACTCCCATGCGCCTGAATGTTTCCGCCCTGCTGTTGGCAGCGCTCACCTTGAGCGCTTGCGTTTATCGCCCCGACATCAAGCAGGGCAATTTTCTCAAGCCCGAGATGATCGAGCAGGTCAAGCCCGGCATGACCGAGGCGCAGGTGCGCTTCGTACTCGGTCCGCCCATGATCCGTGATCCGTTCCACCCGGAGCGCTGGGACTATGTGTATTACAACGTGCCGAGCAGTCTGGCCCCCGTTCAGGGCGCCAGTCACGAGCACGTAGTGGTGCACTTCAAGGACGGCAAAGTCGTAAGCATCGAAAAACTGCCGATGACGGGCGCAACAGACGGTTGAATCAGCGTTGTCCGTGCGCCCGTCTGCGGCGCGCCTGCTTGGGGTCAACCTGCAACGGCCGATAGATTTCCACCCGGTCGCCGTCCCGCAGCAATTGCTCGGGGTTGACTAGCCGACCCAACACTCCAAATCGACAGCGGATCGCTGCAAGCTCGGGAAATTCCTGCTGCAGCGCGGACAGCTGCACAGCATCGCGTGCAGTCGTGCCGGCTGGCACTGCCAGCATCACTAGGCGCTGCCGGTCGCGATGCGCATACACGACTTCAACGTGCAGGGTTAGTGGGTTTGACATACAAGGCCGTGGCGCGGCGTGTGAACGCCGTCACCAGCGAATTGCAGATCTCGTGAAACACCGGACCGGCCATCAGGTCGAGCATCGTTCCGGCGAATTCGAATTCCATGTTGAGCGTGACCCTGGAACCCTCGGGCCCAAGATCCGCAAATCCCCAATGGCCCTCAAGATGCCGGAACGGACCACGATCTAGCGCAATTACAATGCTGCGGCCGGGGTCCAGCCGGTTGCAGGTGGTGAAGATCTTGTGGAACCCGCCACGCGCGAGTTCCAGGCTGGCGCACATTTCGGCAGCGCTCTGGCTGCGGATGCGGGCGCTGCGGCACCACGGCAGGAACTCGGGGTAGCGCTCGACGTCGTTCACCAGCGCATACATTTGCGCGGCGGTGTACAGCACCAGCGCCGATTTGTTGACGGTGCGCATGCGCTGCGCCTAATGGGAAAGCGTATCCGGCATGGATGGCGATTGTGCGGCAATTGCCTGCGGGGCACAACGCCGGAACCGCACAGTGCGCAGGCTATAATCGCCGCATGCCGCAACAGAAAGAAGCCACCGAGCACGCTGCTGCGACTATCGCGCTCAACAAGCGGGCGCGCTTCGACTATTTCATCGAAGAGCGCCTCGAAGCGGGTCTCGCGCTGCAGGGCTGGGAAGTCAAAAGTCTACGTGCCCACAAGGCACAGATCACCGAGGGCTACGTGCTCATCAAGAGCGGTGAAGCCTGGTTGCTGGGCGCACATGTGACGCCGCTGAATACCGCCTCCACCCACGTGCATCCCGATCCCATCCGCACGCGCAAGCTGCTGCTCAAGCGCGTGGAACTGGATCGGCTCACCGGCGCGGTCGAGCGCAAGGGTTATACGCTCGTGCCACTCGCGCTCTACTGGAAACGCGGGCGTGCCAAGCTGGAAATCGGTCTGGCCAAAGGCAAGAAACTCCACGACAAGCGCACTGCCGAAAAGGCGCGCGACTGGCAACGCCAGAAGCAGCGGCTGGTGCGGCACGGCTGACTGCAACGCCGCGTGCACGGCGGTGTACAATGGCGGCACAGCGTGGGGGCGACCTGGTTTCGACGTGGGTCGCGAAACCCGACGTGCATGCCGAGGTGCAGGATTCCTCGTAAAACTGTCTTGCAAAAACGCTAGCTGCGAACGATAGCAACTACGCCCTAGCCGCCTAATCCCGGCTAGCCTCTGACTGGAGCCGTGCTTGTGCGTCCAGAGTCTCTTCGGGGACGCTTCAGAGGTCGTGCTCACAAGATCGCGGTCAAGTGCATCCGGCGCCAGACTGTTAAAAAAACACCGGACTCGCTGTCGGTTTTCCCTGCCCGTCGGGTAGCTGCCAGTTAAATCAAAGACGTGTGCTACGCATGTAGAGCTGAGGGCGGAGGGCTTGCGGACGCGGGTTCGATTCCCGCCGCCTCCACCAACGTTTAAAGCCATCCGTGAGGATGGCTTTTGTTTTTTGCCGCCGCAGTACCCCGCGGACGCCGGTTTCCGTCTACGCTTGTGACGCACCCCGAAAATTGAGGATTGCCAGCAGTGGCAAAGCAGCGAGCTGCAGCAGCACCCCAGCAATCACCAGCCACAGCGGGCCGATTGCATACAACGCTCCCAGCATCACGCTGCCCACAAACCACGCGGCGCCGAATACGGTGTCGAACAATCCGTACGCCGTACCACGCAGATTTTCCGGCGTGAGCGTGGCAACGCCGGCGCGCACCGTGCTCTCCTGCACGCCGAGTGCCGCGCCCCACAAGACAGCGCCAATCCAGATCCACAGCGGATGTACGCTCAAAAAGAGCAAGGGCAATGTCGGCAGCGTAAGCAACGGCAGTGCATACAACACTTTCAGGCCAAAACGGTCGTAGAAACGCCCTACTACCAGAGCGGCCAGCGCATCCGCACCCATCGCCACACCGAACAGCACCGGAATCAGCGCCGGTGTGAGCCGCTGTGCAAGCTGCAGATGATAGGCCACCAGAATGAAGTGGGAAAATCCCAGAACGCTGACCACGGCGAAGGCCATGTAAAGGTAATAGTGCGCATCAAATCTGGCAGGTACGTGCGCGGTCGGCGCAGGTGCTGCATCCGGTTCGAGACCCCGGGCGCGCCACAGGAAAACCAGGGCGAGCAGTGCCGGAACCAGCAAGACGGCAAATGCCACGCGGTAGCCCGCAGTCGGGGAAGCGTAGCCATGACGCGCACCCAGAGCGATGACCCCCGCCATCAACAACGGACCCGCTACCGCGCCCAGTTGATCCAGAAACTCGTGCAGGCCGAAAGCGTAACCGTGCCCCAACTCACGGCCGGCGCGCGACAGGAGTGCATCCTTGGCGGGATTGCGCAGGCCCTTGCCGATGCGTTCCAGAAACACCAGCAAACCGGCGACCCAAGCCAGAGGCGCGAGCGCCAGCGCCGGTACCGCCAAAAGGTTCAGCGTGTAGCCCGCGCCCATGACCTGCCAGTTGCGGCGCGTGCGATCCACAAAACGGCCCGACAGGAGCCGCACCGCGTAGCCCAGGAACTCGCCCAGTCCCGCGACCACGCCCACAAACACCGGGCCTGCGCCCAGCACCGCAAGATACGGTCCGACGATGCCGCGGCCGCCTTCGTAGGTGAAATCCGCGAACAGACTGACGATGCCGATGCCCAGTACGAAACGCAGCGCACGGCTGCGCGTGTCGGATTGGGTTACACCCGCATCCTGATTTGCCCGGTTCACAATCATGCCGTGGAATCCGTGCCGAACCCGCAGGCCATACATGACTTCTGCCGCCCGACCGTACTATGCCCTCGATTCACCGGATGCAAGAAAATCCGCAGCATGCGCATGCTTGCCTCGCAGTTCCAGGCCGCTCACGGGCCGCGCGCAAGCCAGGCGCCGGCAAAGGCCGCAGCCAGACCCAACAATATCGATGCCGTTACATATACGACGGCGATCCGGGTTGCACCTTCCTCCACCAGCAACAATGCTTCCATGGCAAATGTCGAGAAAGTTGTGAAGCCGCCCAGGCCGCCGGCGAGAATCGCGGTGCGCAGCGTGGGGTTGAGCGACAGGCGTTCCACGGTCAGAAAAAACAGCCAGCCCATCAGAAAACAGCCGAGGATATTGATGATGAACGTGGCGAGCGGGAAGCTGCGCCCGTAAAACTGTTGCACCAGTTGCGTGAGACCATAGCGGGTGCAACAGCCAATCACGCCGCCCGCGGCCACGGCCAGATAATTCCACATGCTACCTGCTCCTCGAGTTTAATCTCGGCAAATGAGTGCAAGCCCGGGAGCATGTTGCAGCACTGCATTCCCCTTGCGGAATTGCAGCGCACGGAGTTGGCGGCCGACGCAGACCGTGGCTCCCCGGAACTTACCCCGGTTCAACAGGAGTCATCAGTCTTCGCAGACGGTTCATGGCGAACTCCATCGCCATACTTGAGACCGAAACCGGTGCGGGCGCGTGCCCGGACCGGTTTCAGCAAAACCTCATTGCGCACAAATAAAAAACTGCCGGCGTGGGCGCCGGCAGTCTGCCAATTCACGGACCCTCAGCCTCCACTCAGGCTGTATTGGATAGGAATCGTGAACACAAATTCCCGGCCCTGGAATTGCGCGGGCGGCGCGGGACATCTGGCCGTCAGTACCGCCTGCACCCCGGCGGTATCCAGTGAGCGCGTACCGCTGGAGCGTTTAACCGAGGCGTCGCTGATGGTGGCATTCAAATATTTGAATTGAACCAGAACGGTGCCGGTGCTGCCCGCGAGTATCGCTTCGCGCGGGTAGTGCCGTATGGCCACCCCCTGAATGCACGCGCGCAACTGTTCCTGGAAGCTGGCCTCGATAGCCGCCATGTTCACCTGCGGCCGCGGGACCGGCGGCGGCGGCGGCGGGGGCGGCGGTACCGCATTCGGCGTCGGAATCGGCGTCGGAATCGGCGGTACCTCCGTCAGCGGCTGCGGCTTGGGCATGTTGGGCACCGGCGGCTGCGGCGTCTTGGGTGGCGGTGGCGGGGGCGGCGGCGGGGGCGGCGGAATGGTTACTACTGCGACCTTGTTCACCGGCGGCGGCGGCGCCTTGTGGGTCTGCTGCCAGATGATCAAGCCCGCCACGATCAGGCCGATCAACACCTCGACGATGATCGCCAGGACCAGATTCCGGCCATTTTTGAACGAGAAAAAGCTTTCGCTAAAAACGTGCTGCGTGTCCACCTTGATACCTTAAATGATGGATTAGTCGATGTTTTTAGCGGCGATGCCGATCTGCGTGACTCCCGCTTCACGGCACGCGTCCATGACGATTACCAGATCCTGCAAGGTCGCTTCCCTGGCGCCCGCGATGGTGACGTTGGCGTGCGCGGGATCCTGCCCCAACAGATAGGAAGTTAACTGGTCGGCGGTCATGACCTGGTTTTCAACCACAATCTGGCCGTGGGCCTGCAGACTGATGATGATCTTGGGCCGCTCGATCGTCACTGCCGTGCTGCTCTGCGGCAGGTGCGACGCGATGCCCGTGGCCGGGATCATGCGCAGCGTGATCATGATAAAGAACACCAGCAGGAAGAGCATGATGTCGATCATGTTGATGATCTCGATCCTGCCCTTCTTTTTCTCGACAAAGCTCTTCATGGCCACTACCTGCCTCGACCGTGCCTACACGATCAGTTGAATATTAACCGCCGTCTCCAACAGGCCTCCGAGGACTCAGGTGAGACGATTCACCAGCATCACTTTGATGGCTTCCATCTGGTGCAGGATCAGGCGTGCGCGGTTGTTGAGGCCGTTGAAGAACACGAGTCCGATGATGGCGACTGCGAGACCCGCAGCGGTTGCGATCAACGCCACGGCCACGCCTCCGGTTACCTGCGTGGGTGCGGTGTCCGCTGCGCCCAGCACCTGGAAGGCCTCGAAGATGCCGATGATGGTACCGAGCAGACCCAGCAACGGGTCAAGGGTAATCACGGTGTCCAGCACCCACATGCCGCGGTCCACGCGCGGGGCCTGCAGCAGGATGGTCTCCTCAATCAGTTCGGACAGGCGCTGAGCGTCCTTGAGTTCCGGATACTTGAGTGCCACTTCCAGCACCGCACCCTGAGGATACTTGGCGGTGCGTACCGCCAGATCCATGAGCGCGTCGCGATCCACTTGATCAGATTGCAGGATGGTGCGCGCGATCAGTTCGCCCTGGCGCACAATCTTGGCCAGTGTCCAGGTGCGATCAATGATGATGACCAGCGCCACCAACAACGTGAAAACGATGATCCAGATGACGCCACCCGAAACGTTGGCAATATGAAGCAGCTCTTGAATATTCACTTAAGAATCTCCTGCAATACCGGAGCCGGTATCCGCTGTTTACAAACGCGCACAGGCGCCCTGCGACCAGTTGAAAAACACGCAGGATCGCCTATCGCACCGTTAAGCCATTCTTAGGGGCCCAGTTTTTTACTCGAATACGTTGTGCCAAGTCAAGAAGCCAGGGACAAAAAGTCGCAATTTCCCCGGAATTGGCACAACCCGCTGCCATCTTGACGCCCCGCGACCATCGGGAAGTGCACAAGCCCGTTTCCACCAATTTACGCCGCGTAGCATAGCAGCACGGCAAGCACAGTGGCTGAATTCATAAATATACCGGCTTAATTTCAGCAGAAATCCCCTGCGCACCACGTCGCGAGCGGCGGGTGGCGTTGGAATCCTTCCGGGTACCGGGGAATGTGCCGGAAAATCCCTGCACGCCGGCCTCCCACGGCCTGCATGCATACCGCGAGCGCGACCGGTATCGGAGTTTTCAAATCACGCGCAGGGTTTGCGGGCGTGACCGGAAACCCGGTCGGCAACCGTGGATACCCGTGTCGACGCATTTCCCCAACGCAGCACCGTTGCCGACGGGCCACAGACGCTTACCGGACGCAATGCCCGCCTTGTCGTCAGTCGTGGCACTGTCAGCACCATGCTGACCGGATGGGCATCGCCCGCGCAAGAACCGGGGAAAGCTGCCTATAATTCAATTACATGTATAATCATTTGCAGGTATTTATATCGTTTCAGGCCCACTAAAGCGCCCCCGGGGCGTACGCAATCGGGCCGAACTCCAATATCATGCGACCCCGCTGCCTTGGCCTGCGCTGCAGCCAGGCTCCACAGCCACGTTCAATACAGGAAACTCCAGAATCCCATGCGTGAACGAACTCTTGCCGGCTTGATGTGCATCGGCCTTATGTTGCTTGCGGTTTCGGCAGAGGGTGCCACACGCGCGGCGCCGACCACGGCCAGTTTTACCCCCCTACCCGCCCTCAGCCCGCTGCCGCGCGAGACCCTGGTGGATCAGGCGATCGCCGGTATTCTCGAACGCTACCACTACAACCAGGCACCTCTGGACCAGGCACTGTCGCAGCTGATTTTTGCCCATTACCTGCAGAATCTGGATCCCAACCGCAGCTACTTCCTGCAGTCCGATATCGACGGCTTCGCGCCCTATCGCGACACCCTGGATGACGCCATTCGCACCGGCAACCTGCGCCCCGCTTTCGCCATATACAACGTGTATCAGGAGCGCGTGCAACAGCGCATCCAGTACGCACTCGGCCTGCTCGCCAAGGAGCCGGACTTCAAGGTCAAGGAGAGCTTTGTCTACGACCGTTCCAAGGCGCCTTGGGCGGCCAATGCCACACAACTGGATGACCTGTGGCGCAAACGCGTAAAGAACGATGCCCTGGGCCTGCTGCTGGCCGGGAAAACCTGGCCACAGACCGCGGACATCCTGCGCAAACGCTACCAGAACATCGAATACCGCACCCGGCAAATAGCGCCTGCGGATGTCTTCGATCTGTTCATGAATTCCTACACCCTGTCGCTGGACCCGCACACCAACTACTTTTCACCCGACCAGTCGCAGGAATTCCAGATTCAGATGAGCCTGAAACTGCAGGGCATCGGCGCGGCGCTGACGTCCGAGGGCGAATACACGCGCGTGGATCAGGTGATTCCCGGCGGACCGGCTGCACGCAGCAAGCAGTTGCGTCCCGACGACCGCATCACCGGAGTGGCCCAGGGTGACAAGGGTGACATGGTGGATGTGGTCGGCTGGCGCCTCGACGACGTCGTGCAACTGATTCGCGGGCCCAAGGACTCGGTGGTACGCCTGCAAATCCTGCCCGCGGGTGCGCCGCCAGGTTCAGCCGAAAAAGTCATTCGCCTGGTGCGCGACACCGTGAAACTCGAGGCACAGGCAGCGCACAAAAGCGTCATCACGCTGAGCCGTGCCGGCCGGCAGTACAAGATCGGAGTGGTCACCATCCCGGCCTTTTACAGCGATTTCGAAGGTCGCATGGAGGGCGAAACCAACTACACCAGCACCACCCGGGACGTACGCAAACTGTTGCTGGAACTGGAAGCCGAACACGTGAATGGAGTAGTCATTGATTTGCGCAACAACGGCGGTGGCGCTCTGGACGAAGCCATCCGGCTGACGGGGCTGTTCATTCCGCACGGACCCGTGGTCCAGATCCGGCACCGTGACGGCCGAATCGATGTCCTGGATGATGATGACGGCAGCGTCGTCTACCGGGGTCCGTTGGCGGTGTTGGTGAACCGCTTCACGGCGTCGGCCTCGGAGATATTTGCCGGCGCCATTCAGGACTATCACCGTGGGTTGATTGTCGGCTCCAACACCTACGGCAAGGGTACCGTGCAGACCCTGTTCGATCTGAACCGCATCGTGCCCGGCAGCCAGGACACAGGTCAGCTCAAACTTACAGTGGACAAGTTTTATCGTGTCAGCGGCGCCAGCACTCAGCGCAAGGGCATCACGCCGGCCATCACCCTGCCGTCAAACATCGACCCACAGGAATTCGGCGAAGACACCCAGGATGATGCCCTGCCCTGGGATCAGATCGCCGCAGCCGACTATAACCCGTTGCACCTTGGACTCGCGGCGGCGTTGCCCAAACTGGAAAAATTGCATACCGAACGCATTGCGCACAGCCCGGCCTGGACACTCTATCTGGACGGTCTCCGGCTGTTGGCGCAGGAACGCGCGGAAAAATCCGTGCCGCTGTGGCTTGCAGCGCGCGAGGTGCAGCGCACGGACCGGGATCATGAGCGCCTGGCACTCGCCAATGACTGGCGAAAACTCAAGGGCCTGCCGCCGGCGACCACTCTGGAAGCGGCCTATAAACTTGCCGCGGCCGATAGCGGCAAGACCGCACCAAGTTCTACGCAGGAATCCAGCGCGGACAATCCGGGCTCATTGGTGCCGGACGTGCTGCTGCGGGAAACCGCACATATCGTGGCCGACATGGACGCCTTGGGAATCGGCAACCTACCGCCACCGGCGTCTGGCTGATGGAATCCAGCTGGACGGGGAATGCTGCCCCGCCCGGCCGGAACTTGCCCGCATGCGCCCCAGTATGCAGCGTGCCGGCGCAACCGTCGCGCGGGGTCACCCTTATTTGGTCTTTGCGATTCGCCAGGAAGGCGGTACCGCCGGATTCCACGCGTCGAACCCGTGCGAATCCCACACCAGGCCGGAGATACTCTGACCTTCCGATGCCAAGACTATCTGGTTGGTCGGGCTCAAGGCCTGCTTTGCCACGATGAAGGGATTGAAGATCAGCGTGAAATTTCCCTGTGGGTCGGTAGTGGCAACGCATTGAAGGTTATAGGGCGGATAGCGAACCTTGAACACCACGTGCAGTTCACAGGCGCTGCCGTTTATGCCGATGTTGGCGCTCGCCACCAGATACCCGAGGTTCTGCGCCGCCAGCTTCCAGTGACCCGGATAGAGAGCCTGCCCCCATTGATCCGGGAAAGGCTGACCGGTAGCCGGTGGTGCGGCGGGTGTCGCGCTGGCTGCACCCGGCGCGCTCACACTGGCCACTGCCTTGCTCTTGACGGCGGCCTTGCCGGCGCCCTGCGAGGCGGCCGCCAGCGTCGCGGTCGCAGCGGGCGCGGCCGTGGTTGCCGGTAACGGCAGGGTCAGCACGGTTTTAGCTGTGAAGCTGCCGGTCGCGCCATCCATGTCCACCTGCTGGCCGCCAATCGTGAAACTCTTGTGGGTGGCGCTGTCCTGATTCACCGTGCAGTCCGGCGACCAAAGCGTGCCCGAATCCATGGTCAGGATGCTGACAGTGCAGGTCGAACCGCTGACATCAATCGCCGCCATGACGATGCGCTGCTGCTGCGACATCGCCGGCAGTTTGGCCAGCAAGGTATAGGATTTCGAGGACGAGGATGAACAGCCGTACACCAACAGCAACGCACCCAAGGCGCCGCAGACCGCCACCCAGCGCAAAGTGAACTTCCGCATGACTATTGCCTCCGCGTACTGATATTGAAAAATGGACTTCAGCCTCGGTGGTTCCCCGGTCCGTATACGTAACGACCGCCGAGTTCAAGTGCGCAATAATCTGAACTTATGGCCCACCAGAGTCAACTTTTAGCGGGTTATTAACCGCTGGCAATCACGCCCGACGGCAAGCTGCGGCTCAGCCTCACCCTGCCGGGGGAGCTTTCCTGGAGGCCATCGGTTCGCTGCCGGGTGCGGATGCGACGGGCATGAGCAGAATGTTCTGGATATCCCAATAATTCATGCGCAGCACGTTCATGGCCACGGCACCGGCATTGGCATCCTTGGTTGTTGGCGCAGCCCGTGAGGCCGGTGGGATGTACTGTAGGCAGGATTCCTCAGGCACCGTATCCCGATCCGACGCATAAGTGACGGCCGAGCGCAGATACTCGGCGCGCCTGCGCAGCGTTTCGGGGCGCTGCCTGTCGTTGCGCAGCTTCACGACCACCTCGTAAATATGGTTGCCAATCGTCAGGCAGTCGCTCGGCAGACCGAAATGCACATCGGCGATGGCCTGTGTGCCGGCGCTGCGCGCCTTTTCAGCGATGCCATGTTCCGTCAACTGCAGATAGAGATACTGCGCCAAGGCGATCAGCCACAGGTTCACACTACGCCTGGACGCAATACTCAGGCCCGGCCAAGCCGGCACGTTTTGATTTTGCAGCGTTCCCATGGCCGCCTGCAGTTCCAGTTTGCCGGTTTCAGCCGACTTGGATTGGCGGGCAAGCTTGTCGATCTGCAACTGCAGCATGTTGCGCCTGCGCCTGTTCCAGATTCCCTTCGCGGACGCCAGTTGCTGCTGCAGTTCTTCCAGTTCACTGGAAAGATTGCGCCACTCGCGCTCGAGCTGGTCACGCTGCCGGGCGAGCTCCTCCTGCCGCCGGCTGCGGTTGCGGCCGTGATCCTCCTGCAAGTGACCGCGCTCGGCTTTTTCAAACTTGCCGGCAAGTTCGTTCGCCAACAGATGCAACTGCCGCCGGCAGGTTTCCCAGACCGCACGCAGGCGATAATACACGACGGCGCTCTGGCCGCGCTCCGCATCCCCCAACACCTGTTCCAGACTGCCGAGCTGGCGCTGCGAATCGAGGTACCCCCGGCGCAAGGTTTCGAGCTCCGCTTTCAGCGCATCGCGTTCGGCCGTGACCTGCGCGAGTTCCCGCTTGATCAGATTGCGGTTCTCGAATAATTCCACCAGCTTGATTTGCTGCGACGCAGCCGTGTCCGCTTCGGCCACGACGCCTGGTTTACGCATTCCCGGAATGAGGTTCTTGAAGCCCAACGCCATGCGCATCCCGGATGCTGAGTCCGCTGGTTTACGCCCCGTGCTGAAGTGTCGCGTGATCCGGCGCAATGTGCATCGCCGTACGCGCGTGCCTGGGCGCTTGAAGTTTGTGCCTAGGCACCAATGCGATGCTCAGTCCCGCCCCGTATGCCCGTTGGGCATCACGCCACATCTGCAAGCTTTGCCTGCGGCGCGCCGAAACAATGCCGGTGATCCAGACAATGCTCCAGCCATTTGCGCAGCAACATGTTCAGGCTCCAGCGCCGCAACAGCTCCGACCGGGGCGCGGCCGCATTTCTGCCCGCACTCGCCGCGGGCGACTGATCATGACAGCTCAATGCCTCAACCAGCCTGGCGTCGTGGTAAATGCGCAGCTCCAGATCGGGAGTGGGACACCAGCCGCCGTTCACATTCAGCCAGTAGGTCATGCGCACGCTCGTGGTATAACGGCTGCGCGTGCCTACCATGAGATAAATTCTCAGATCCGTGGGACTGCTGGACACCAGCGTGGACGGCAGCGCATGCAAGTCGCCCAGCAGTTGCCGCAGGCTCGCATGATTGGCCGCATACAAGGTCATCAACCCCGCAAAGCTGCGCGGTTGTACCACTCGTATTCCCGGGCCGGTGGTTTCGATGAGCATGGATGAAATATAGCATAGGCATGTCACGCTTCAGGCATCGCGGCGGCCGCCGCCCGCACCCGGGCGCTGCATAGACAACTGCTCAGAACCGCCGTTTGATGCCGGTCTGATGCAAGATGGTGGTGGCAATCTCCTCGATCGAAGGCAGCGTGGTGTTCATGCACGGCACGCCGGCAGCACGAAAAATATCTTCGGCCTTGCGCACTTCGTAGCGCACCTGATCGGAGGAGGAATAGTTGCTGTCCGGGCGGCGGTGGTGACGGATCTGCTGCAGGCGCTGGGGATCGATGGTCAGGCCAAACAGCTTGCGGCAATACGGCAGCAGCGCTTCGGGCAGTCGGCCGCGGGTGAGATCGTCCTCGGTGAGCGGATAATTCGCGGCAAACACGCCATATTGCAACGCCAGGTACAGACAGGTCGGCGTCTTGCCCGAGCGCGACACGCCCGCGAGAATCACATCTGCCTTGGAATAGAAGCGGGTGCTCACGCCGTCGTCGTTGGCGAGCGCGAAATTCACCGCCTCGATGCGCTGGATATAGGCCGCGTTGTCCGCCGAGGCATGCGCCCGACCCGCGGCATGTGAGGACTTCATGCCCAGCTCGCTTTCCAGCGGACCGATGAAGGTGGCGAAGAAATCGAGGTACAACGCGTGGCTGCGCTGAATGATGCCGCGCAGGGTATCGTCCACAATGGTGCTGAACACCAGTGGTTGGACGCCATCGGAGGCAGCCGCCGCATTGATACGCGCGACCGCGTCGTTTGCCTTGTCAATGTCGGCGATAAATGGCAAAGTGACTTGGCGGAATGCCGCCCCGTCAAATTGACTCATGAGACTGCGCCCGAGGGCTTCAGCGGTGATGCCGGTGCGGTCGGAAACAAAAAATACCGTGCGCGGTTTTTCCAGAGGCGTTGGCATGGATTTTGGTGTTCTGCATTGCGCCCCGACCAGAAATTGCATGCCATTATAGCCGCCCGTAACCCACATTCCGTCGAGTAAGCCGAGCCCGGCACATGGATCAGCCCTTCACCATCCGCTTCGAAAACCTGGGGATGCATGACATCGCCGTCGTCGGCGGCAAGAATGCCTCCCTGGGCGAAATGCTCAGCCACCTGACCAAGCTCGGCATCTCGGTACCCGGGGGTTTCGCGACCACGGCCGATGCGTACCGGGAATTTCTCGCGCACGATGGTCTGGCCGGACGCGTGAACCGGGAACTGGCGCACCTCGATGTGGATGATGTCGCGGCACTCGCAGACGCTGGCGCCCGCATTCGGCGCTGGTTGCATGACGTGCCCCTGCCGGCGGCGCTGGAAAAATCGGTGCGTGCCGCCTATGCCGAGCTGCTGCAACAGTCCCGCAAGGAAATCGCGGTGGCCGTGCGCTCGTCGGCCACCGCCGAGGATCTGCCGGATGCCTCGTTTGCCGGTCAGCAGGAAACTTTCCTGAACGTGCGCGGCATCGACCAGGTGCTGATCGCGCTCAAGGACGTATTCGCCTCGCTGTTCAACGACCGCGCCATTGCCTACCGCGCACACCACGGCTACGACCACGGGCAGGTGGCGCTGTCCGCCGGCATTCAGCGCATGGTGCGCAGCGATCTCGGCGCCTCCGGTGTCATGTTCACGCTGGACACCGAATCCGGTTTCGACCGCGTGGTGTTCATCACCGCCTCCTACGGACTCGGCGAAACCGTGGTGCAGGGCGCGGTCAATCCCGACGAGTTCTACGTGTACAAGCCGGCGCTGGAGACCGGCAAGTATCCCATCGTGCGGCGCAACCTCGGCACCAAGGCCAGCATGATGATCTACGCGGATGGCAACGGCGGCGGCAGGTCCGTGCGCACCATAGACGTGCACGCCGAGGCGCGTGCGCGTTTTTCCCTGAGCGACGCCGAGGTAATCGAGCTCGCGAAGCAGGCGTTGATCATCGAGAAGCACTATCAACGGCCGATGGATATCGAATGGGCGAAGGACGGCGCCGACGGCCGCATTTACATTCTGCAGGCGCGCCCGGAAACCGTGAAAAGCCGTGCCGGGCAAAAACTCGAACGCTATGCGCTCAAGCAGCGCGGTCCGGTACTCGCCGAGGGCCGCAGCATCGGCCAGAAAATCGGCGCCGGCACCGCCAAAATCATCCGCGACATCGGCGAGATGCAGCGCATCGCGAAAGGTGACGTGCTGGTCACCGACATGACCGACCCCGATTGGGAACCAAT
>JAGWLP010000021.1 GCA_028864905.1 Gammaproteobacteria bacterium | reverse complement strand
GTGGCGCTGGTGCTGATTGACCGGCTGGTAATCCGCAAGGAAGAACGTTATCTGGACACGAAGTTCGGCGACGCGTACCGGCAGTATCGCAGCCGCGTGCGCCGCTGGCTGTAAATGGCCTTCCGCATCGAGACCGCGCGGCTGCTGGTCCGCCCCTGGGAGGCGGCGGACCGGCCGGTGTTCGAGCGTTTCGCCGCCGATGCCGAGATGATGCGCTACATCAACGGCGGCCGCGGTTGGGACATGACACGCATTGACGACTGGCTCGCGCGCCAAGCGCGGAATCTCGCCCAGCACGGCTGCTGCATGGGCGCCGCAGTGCTGAAGCAGACCGGCGAGGTCATCGGCGTGGGCGGCATACAGCCACTCGAACAGGCAGGCATCTTCGAGATCGGCTGGTGGATATGGAAAGACTACTGGAACCGGGGTCTGGCCACGGAAATGGCGCGGGGATTCGTCGCACATGCATTCAAGGTCATGCAGTTACCGCAGATCGTGGCGGAGATTGACCCGCCCAATCTGGCCTCGATCCGTGTGGCGGAAAAGCTCGGCATGCGCTACGAGGGCATCCGCAATGCCCACGAGCTGGCGGAACGCAATCCCGACATACAAGTGGCTTATTATCTGCTGGAACAGTAATGGCAGGCTGGACTGCGCAGAGTGAGGCCCAACATACATACATGCTTTCGCTACTCCGCGGTGCTGCCATGAATAAATTGCATTCGATCGCTTTCCCCCAGGTTTTCCTCCTGTGCGGACTGCTTGGGTTTGTATCCCAGAGCGTCGCCGCAACCCCAGCGTTAAACCTCGCCGCTATCAGTAGCGTGGCCGGGACGAAAGCCACGGCGACGCCGGACGGCGTAGTGCACCTGACTTGGGTACGGAAAGACGTGACGGTGGAGGTGGATGGTGCGCCTCTGGACCCCGCCGCGGGGCTTGGCAGTTGGGCGGCCTTCCTGCCCACTCCCCACGGCACCATGGTCATGGGTGATACCGTGGTGTTCCAGGATGAGGTGGATGCCGCTATGGATGCGGCTTTCGCCCACGGCCTCGAGGTGACCGCGCTGCACAATCACTTCTTTTTCGACCAACCGCGTGTGTTCTTCATGCACATCGGCGGCTACGGCGACGCCACCATACTCGCTGCGAGTGTGAAGGCGGTCTGGGATGCGATCAAGTCGGTACGCGCCAAGAATCCCATCCCCGTTGGGGAGTTCGCAGGACCGGTCCCGCAGCCCGGTAAGCTCAATGCCAAAGCGCTCACCGAAATCATCGGCTATCCCGTGCAAGCCGCGGGCCATGTGCTCAAGGTAACTGTCGGACATCAGGGCCGCATGCACGGCATTGTGGTACCGCCCTCAATGGGCCTGACGACCTGGGCCGCGTTTTCCGGCAGTGACGCCGCGGCGGCGATAGACGGGGACTTCATTATGACGGCGGCAGACATCACGCCGGTTCTCAAGACGCTGCGGGCCCACGGTATCCACATCGTGGCGCTCCACAACCACATGATTTCCGGTGAACCGTTCTACTTCTTTACCCATTATTGGGGCAAGGGATCGGCGCAAGATCTGGCCAGGGCGTTGCGTGCCGCTCTCGATGCCGAAGCCACAGCGAACGTGCGTTAGGTATGACATCTGCACGACAAGCCAAGACATGATGCAGAGCGTTTCCGGAGCAGCTTGTAGCCGCAGAGGCATGGCGGGGTATTTCCTGCAGCTGGGACTGACCGGCTTCGGCGGGCCGTTGGGACTTGCAAACCACATGCGCCATGACCTGGTTGACCAACGCGGCTGGCTCAAGGAATCGGAATACGAGGATGGCCTCGCCATAGCCACCGCGTGTCCCGGCCCGCTCGCTTACCAGCTCGGCGTGTACTGCGGCTACGTACGCTTCGGCGTCCCCGGGGCACTGCTTGTCGCCGTCACGTTCGCCTTGGCGCCATTTCTCATCGTCAGTCTGCTTGCAGCTCTCTATCTGCGGTTCGCTGGCGCATGGGAGATACGGGCGATTTTCTATGGGGTAGCGCCGGTGATTGTGGCGCTGATCCTCAAAGCCTCTTGGCAGCTGGGCCGCAAGACGCTCAAGGGCGACGTAGTTGCCTGGCTCTTCGCCATCGCTGCAGCGACTGTCACCGTCATCCTGGAACGGGAACTCGTCAGTCTCTTCATCGTCGCAGGCCTGCTCGGAAGCCTGTGGTTCTCACGCGGCAAAGCCTCCCCGCCGCCGGTAAAACCCGCGGCGGGTGCCTTGCTGGCTTTCGGCATCGGCAGCGCTGGCGTGCAGGCACCGGCGGTGAATCTGTTCCTGTTCTTCTTCAAGACGGGGTTTTTGGTGTTCGGAAGCGGCTTGGTGATCGCGCCGTTCCTCAAGGCCTACGTGGTGGACCAGTATCACTGGCTGACGGACCGCCAGTTCATAGACGCCGTGGCGATCGGCATGGTCACCCCGGGACCCGTGGTGATCACCGCCACCTTCGTCGGTTACCTGGTGGACGGTTTCGTCGGCGGCCTGATCGCCACCGTTGGCATCTTCTTGCCGGCAGTCATCTTGACGATTGTCGCCGCACCTGTGCTGCGCCGCTACCGCAGCAATGCGTACGTCCAGGGCTTCGTGCGGGGCATCGTGGCAGCGGTGGTGGGCGCGCTGCTCGGAACCACGGTCCTGGTCGCACGCACTTCCATCGGCGACGTGTTCACCGCCATAGTGGCTCTCGCTGGCTTGGCGATCGTCCTGAGATGGGTCAGGCTTCCGGAACCACTCGTCGTCCTGGGCGGTGCCGGCGCCGGGCTCGCTCTCTATCCCTGGTTGCAACCCGCTTGGCTGTAGGGCCGAAGCGGCCTGACTATGATCCATTCCAAACACTGCGGGGCCGCAAGCCCTGGCTGTGGCGGCATTCACTCTGGAGGCTACGTTGTACTGAATGTAGGCTGGACTGAGCGCAGCGAAGTACAACCCGAGAACAGACAAGGTGGGGTTCGTAATACCCGCCCCAACCTACACGAAGAAAAAGAGCTTCAGAAAAATGATTTGCCTGCTACGAGAATTTCCTCTTCACTCACCAGCACCAGATTCGCGGCGGCAGCGAGTGGAATGTAGGAGTCCTTGCCAACGACGCGCTTTTTTACAATGCCGCGTCCGGCGTGTTCTTCGATGGCCGTAAAGATTTGCTCCGAGAGCCCGCCGGTCTCGCGGCCCTCGTCCACCACCAGCACCTTGCCGATTTCTTTGGCGTGCTTGGCGATCAATTCACGGTTGAGCGGCTTGAGCCAGCGTAAATCCAGCACACGGACCTTCTTACGGGTTTTCGCTTCCAGCTTCTTGGCGGCGCGTAGCGACATGGGTACGCCGTTGCCGAAGGTGACGATCAACAGATCCTTCCCATTCGGGTTATAGATACGTCCCTCGCCCAGCGGAATGGCACGATCCGGCGCGGGATACTCGAACAGCCAGCCGTTGTCCTTCGGTTCGTAGAGGTCCTTGGTCATGTAAAGCGCGATGGGTTCGAACCACAACACCACACGGCCGTCCACTTTGGCAAGCGCCGCGCAGGTGCGCAGCATCATGGAGGCATCGTCGCCGCGCGAGGCGCAGGCAATCACCACGCCGGGAATGTCGCGCAACGCAGTGAAGCTGTTGTCGTTGTGGAAATGGCCGCCGAAGCCTTTCTGGTAGCCGAGCGCGGCGATGCGCACCACCATCCCGTTCGAGTATTGAACGTTGGAAAAGAATTGCAGCGAGGCGGCCTCGCCACGGATCTGGTCGCAGGCGTTGTGAAAATAGGCGAGGTACTGGATTTCCGGGAAGGGCAGCAGGCCCATATAGGCCGCGCCCTGGGCCATGCCGAGAATGGTCTGCTCGTCCAGCAGTGTGTTGAACACGCGCTGGCCCTTGAAGGTCTTGTACAGGCCCGAGGTGACGGTATAGACACCACCCTTCTGGGCCACGTCCTCGCCGAACATCGTCATCCCGGGATATTTCGCCATGAGATCGAAGAGCGCACGGTTCAACTGGATGGACAGATGCCGCGGTGGCTGTTTCTCCGGCAGCGCGTCTTCGCCGCCGAAAGCCGCGAGGCGCGCTTCCTTGGAAGCCGGACGCGCGGCTTCAGCATTCACTTTGTCCGGATGATAAGGAGCGAGCGGCGCCATGACCTGCTCGGCGGTGGTGAGCTTCGGGCGTTTGGCGGCTTTCAGTGCGGCCTCGTGCACGCGCGTGCGCGCCGCCTCATAGGCCGCCAGCAATCCCGCCGGCGTGTAAACGCCCGATTCCAGTGCGATGCGCGCCGACACCAAGAGCGGATCGCGTGCTTCCGTGGCTTTCAGTTCGTCCGTGCTCTTGTATTCTGTTTCCGCGTCGGTGCCCGCGTGGCCCAGGAGGCGCACCAATTTCAAGTGCAGGAATACCGGGTGGCGATGCGCGCGGCAGTACTCCACGGCTTCCAGGGTTTTCGCGTAGGTATCCACCACGTCGGTGCCGTCGGCGGCGATGTATTCAAGTCCGGCGCGGTCGCTGTAATTCGCCTCGATCCATCCCGTCGGCGTCTTCACCGAGATGCCGATGGCGTTGTCCTCGCACACGAGCAGGATAGGACAAGGCAGTTTCTGGAACGCAGTCCATTGCGCCGCATTGATCGCGCCCACGGCGGTCGAGTGGTTTGCGCTGGCGTCGCCGAAGCTGCACACCACGATGCTGTCCTCGGGAATCGGGAGCTTGGCGCCGATGCGCTTCGCCTGGGTGATCGCGACTGCAGTGCCTACGGCCTTCGGCAGATGGCTCGCGATGGTGGAAGTCTGCGGCGGCACCCACAGAGGCACCGAGCCCCACACTTTGTGGCGCCCGCCGGAAATGGGATCTTCGCTGGACGCGGCCAGCGACAGCGCGGTGTCGTACACCATGTCAATGCCGAGCTTGCGGGCGCGCTCCTGCATGAAGGCGCCGCTGCGGTAATGCAGGAAGGCGATATCGGTGTGACGCGTGACACGGCCTACGGCGGCGTTGCCTTCGTGGCCGGAACTGCCGATGGTGTAAAAGCCCTCGTTGCGCGCGCGCATGGCGCGTGCTTCGATGTCCTGATGCCGCGAGAGCATCTGCGATTCAAATAGTTCCTTGAAGTCCTTGCCCGTCAGCGCCATACCGGCTCGGATGGCATCGCGATTGGATAATTTACGTGGCGGAGACTGATTCCATTCCTGAACGAAATGGATGAAATTCTGATCCACGATTTCCGCACGGTTGATACTGCGCGTGGCGGCGCGGACGAAGCCAGTGTTGCCTGACTGCTGACTCATGCGTGAACTTGGAACCGGGTAGCCTGTGACGACAAGGCAATAAAACCGGGCTGTGCTCGCACCCGTTCAAACCAGTCGCGTACCGCCTGGTAAGCAGACAGATCAAACCCACCTTCCTCGGCGCAATGTGTGTAGGCAAACAGGCTGATGTCCGCGACCCCGTAAGCCGCACCGGAAAAAAATCGGTGCTGCTGCAGATGCTTCTCCATGACGCCGAGGGCTTGGTATCCACGCGCGTGCAACTGCGGCAACTCCTGCCGCCGTGGATGATCCGCCGGCAGATACTTCATGATGAAGCGCGCCACTGCGATGTATGGCTCGTGGCTGTATTGCTCGAAAAACATCCACTGCAACGCCTGTGCACGTTGCCAGCGGTCTGTGGGCCAGAGCCGGCCGCCTTCCGCCAGATAAATCGTGATGGCGTTGGATTCGGACAGGTATTTGCCGTCCGGCAATTCCAGCAATGGAACTTTGCCATTGGGGTTTTTTGCCAGAAATTCCGGATTGCGCGTTTCACCGCCGGCGCTGTTTATTTCCACCCAGGCATAAGACAGCTGTAACTGTTCCAATGCCAGGCGCACTTTGTAGCAATTCCCGGAGTTCCACATTCCGTAAACGGTGTAATGCGCGGCAGTGCGGGAGAAACCACGGGCGGTAGATTGTTTGTCACTCATGAGACTTATGATTCCGTTGTATCACAGCCACTCTGAACGATGAATAGAGATGAAGTGGGCTAAGCGCGTACAGCCAAGCCCCTTACCCCTCACCCCTTTCGTGCTACGCATTCCTGCTCCGCCCGAAAGTCCAGGGCCGCCTTTCTTGGCGGTCCGTTCGGCGCTGCGCGCCTCACCCTCCCCCCCCAAGGGGCGAGGGGACTAGGATGGAAGCCGTCATTCAAAACGCGTTGACGCCGGTAATTTCCTTGCCGATCACCAACTGATGCACGCTCTCGGTACCTTCGTAAGTAATCACGGATTCCAGGTTGAGCGCGTGGCGGATGGGGCAGAACTCGGTGGTAATACCGGCGCCGCCCAGAAGGTCACGCGCATCACGCGCGATGTCGAGCGCCATGCGCACGTTGTTCCATTTGGCAAGCGAGACCTGCGCGGGCTGCATCTCGCCCTTGTCCTTCAGGCGGCCGAGCTGCAGCGCCAGCAATTGTGCGCTGGTGATCTTGCGTGCCATCTCCGCCATGCGCAGCTGTACCAACTGGTTATGGTTGAGCGACCGACCGAAGAGTTCGCGGGTTTTGGTGTACTCCAGTACTTCCTTGAGACACGCCTGAGCCGCACCGATGGCGCCCCAGGCGATGCCGTAGCGCGCCTGCGTGAGACAGGACAGCGGGCCTTTCAGGCCCTTCACCTTCGGCAGTACGTTGGCTTCCGGCACATGCACGTTGTCGAAATACAGGGCCGAGGTCACCGAGGCACGCAGCGACATCTTGTGATGCACTTCCGGCGCGTCGAAACCTTTCGACCCCTTCTCCACCAGAAATCCGCGGATGCCGTCATCGGTCTGCGCCCAGACCAGCGCCACGTCGGCAATGCTGCCGTTGGTGATCCACATCTTGGCGCCGTTCAGCACCCAGTCGCCGCCCTGTTTCTTGGCATGCGTTTTCATGTTGGCGGGATCCGAGCCGCCATGCGGTTCGGTGAGCCCGAAGCATCCGATCTTCTCGCCACGCGCCATGGTCGGCAGCCAGCACTGTTTCTGCTCTTCGGAGCCAAAAGTGAATATCGGATACATCACCAGCGACGATTGCACGGACACGAAGCTGCGCAGGCCCGAGTCGCCGCGCTCCAGTTCTTGGCAGATGAGCCCATAAGCCACGCCGTTCAGCCCGGCGCAGTCATAACCGTGGATCGAACTGCCGAGCAGTCCCAGCGCAGCAATCTCGGGAATCAGCTCTTTCGGAAAACGCGCGTCTTCAAAGGCCTTGCCGATGATGGGCAACACTTTCTCATCCACGAAGCGCGCGACGCTGTCCTGCGCCAGGCGTTCCTCTTCGCTCAACAGGCCGTGGATGTTGTAGAGGTCCAGGGGATTCAGGGATTTCAAAGTGCTCTCCGTCTCGAGTGGATTATCCGTAAGTCTGCCGGAGCGGGTTCAGCCACGACAATATTCCGGGAGGGACCTAATTCTTTGTGGGAGCGGCGATATTCGCCGCGATTCCTGCATTTCGCGGCAGGCGGACCACTGGTCCGCGCCGCTCCCACATAATGATACCCGAAGGCCCTTGACGCTAGAGACTACGGCGCAAGCATCACCGGCTACCGCATGTAGCGCAGTGGCCCGTTAGAATGGCGCGGGCATTGCCCCCGCCTACCCGGAGCACAAACGCATGCCGCACTTGCTCACGCTGATCGGCGTCTTGGTCGTCATCGTCGGCTTCGCACTCAAGGTAAATCCGCTGCTGGTGGTGACGGTGGCGGGCATCGCCACGGGCTTTGCCGGCGGTCTGCATCCGGTCGCCATTGTCAGCGAGTTCGGGCGCGCCTTCACCGAGAACCGCTACATGGGCCTCGTGTGGCTGACGCTGCCGGTCATCGGCCTGCTGGAACGCGGCGGCCTCAAGGAGCGCGCGCAGGAATTGATCTCACGCATCCAGAGCGCCACCACCGGCCGCGTACTGCTTCTGTATCTCGCCATCCGCCAGCTCACTGCCACCATCGGCCTCACGTCACTCGGCGGACAAGCGCAGATGGTGCGGCCGTTGATCGCGCCGATGGCGGAAGCGGCGGCGCAAGCACGTTTCGGCACGCTGCCGGACAAGACCCGATACCTCATCCGCGCGCACGCCGCCGCCGTGGACAACGTGGGCGTGTTTTTCGGCGAGGACATTTTCCTCGCCATGGGCTCGGTGCTGCTCATCAAAGGCGTGCTGGACGCAAACGGCATTCATCTCACCCCGCTGCACATCGCGTTGTGGGCAATCCCGACCGCCGTGGCGGTATTCATCATTCACTCCGTGCGCCTGATGCTGCTGGATCGCAGGCTGCGCCGCCAGTTCGGCGGCCGGGCACAACCTGCGGAAACTCCACCAGCCGTTAATCTGCAGAACGCCGGAGAAGACCAGTGATCCGGCTGGAATACGTTTACACTCTCGCCGGACTGCTGTTCGGTATAGCCGCAGTACTCGAATTCCTGGATCGCGCCAATCCCAAGCGCCTGCGCAAGACCGTGTTCTGGGGAATCTACAGCGTCACCTTTCTGTTCGGTTCGGTGCTGCCGCCGTTCGTGACCGGCTGCCTCGTGATCCTGATGGTGCTGGTCACCGGATGGAAGGATCTGGGTTACAGCAAAGTGTATACCGCGCCGGAAGCGGAGCGGCGGCAGAGTGCGCAACGGCTCCGCGACAAGCTGTTCATCCCGGCACTCTGCATCCCGTTCGTGACTTTCCTCGGCACGCTGGTGCTGCCCAAGATCGTGATCGCCGGCCATCCGCTGGCCACCGCCGGCAACGCCACGCTCGTCGGCCTGGGCCTGTCGGTCGTGGTGGCGTTCTTCGTCGCGCTGTGGCTGTTCCGTCAGCGATTCACCACCGGGCTGCACGAAGGCCGACGGCTGTTGACAGCCGTGGGCACGGTGACGGTGTTGCCGCAACTGCTGGCGGCACTGGGCGCGCTGTTCGCCGCGGCCGGCGTGGGCCAGGTAGTCTCCGGCCTGGTGACGGATTTCATTCCGGCCGACGCCAAGTTCCTGGTGATCGTGGCCTTCGGCGTGGGCATGGCGCTGTTCACCATGATCATGGGCAACGCCTTCGCGGCGTTTCCGGTGATGGTCGCGGGCGTGGGCTTGCCGTTAATCGTGCACAAGCTCGGCGGCGATCCCGCCATCATGGCGGCCATCGGCATGCTCTCGGGTTACTGCGGCACGCTCATGACGCCGATGGCCGCGAACTTCAACATCGTGCCGGCGGCGCTGCTGGAATTGCCGGATCAGAACGGCGTGGTCAAGGTGCAGATCCCGACCGGCCTGTGGCTGCTGGCGGTGAACATCCTGCTGATGTATTTCCTGGTGTTCCGCTTCTGATTGTGGGAGCGTCTTCAACGTGTGGGAGCGGCGATATTCGCCGCGATTCAAATACAACATCGCGGCTAAAGCCGCTCCTACAATTTATTTCCAGCCATGCGCGCTTGCTGTTGCGGCGGGCAGCGCACGGAACCGTAGGAGCAGAATACGCAGCAGTCACCGGATTTCGGTTTCAACAACGTGCCGCAGTGCGGACATTCCCAAAAGTGCTGGCAGGCATCGGTCGGCATCTGCGCCTCGGTATTCCAGCCGCAGTACGGACAGGTGAGAACGGACGCGAGAATTGGCAAGGATTCAGTCACACAGGCAGCTTAGAACGGAGCGACTGCGCACACAAGCGGAACGCTCAGACGTGCAGCAAACGCAAACTCGTCCAGCCGACGTACAGGCCGAAACCGGCGAGCATCACGACGCTCACGTAGGCTACCCACAGAATCGCCGACATGGCCTTGCGCCCCACCCAGCGGAAGGCGTAGGTGAAGGCCGCGGCGTACAAGGCACCAGTACAGAAAAACGCGATGATGCCGGGCCAACCCCAAACGGTATAAAGCAGCGTACCATTAGCCAGCCACCAGGCGAGCGAAAACGGGCTGGTGAGCACGGTAAAGAAACCGATCTTCCATGAGCCCGGCGTGCCATCCGCATGCATGCCGGCGCGCGCTGTGCGCCAGGTGCTCCAAGCCATCCACAGCAACAGCAACGCGCCGGCCAAGCCCAACATACCCACCACCCGCGGACGCTGATTCAGAAACGCAACCGCACCGATGATGGCGAGCGCCAGCCACACCATGTCGCCCACGATGGCACCGCAGGCCGTGAGCAGCGATTCCCGCATCCGCCCGCGCATGGAGGAATTCGCCATGATGGTCGTGACCGGCCCCGGCGGCGCTGCGATGCTGATGCTGAGCAGCGCGCCGGCGATGACCGCGTGCCAAACGGATAGATGCGTGATGGGTGACATGCGTATCCCGCAATAGAAAATGCCGCCGCAAAAAAGCGGCGGCATTATTTCATGCCGGCGGACGGAACACCGTCCACCGGCGGATCAAGCGCGCGCCATCAGCTCCGCGGCTTGCGAAATCGATAAATGAACTGGTCGGTGTGGCCGCGGATGGATTTGTCGAACACCGAGGCGGTGTGCGGGTCGGCGGGATTGCGCAAAGCCTCGCTCTCCCCGTCAAACACGAAACCGGCGGCTTCCACTTCGCGCTTCACCACCGCCGGGTCAATGCGGTGCAGGGTGTTGGTGTCGCTGATGCCGGAACCCGCGGGCGCTACGTGGTCAACGATTACGAACAGACCGCCCGGCTTGAGCACCGCGTACACCCGCTTGTCAAAGGCCGGCATATTGACCGGGCCCATGAACGGATCGTGATAGTCGTGGTAGTTCTGGCTGGTGAACACCACATCCACCGGCTCGGGCGTGCTCAGATCGGCGGCCGGTTGTGGCAACAGACTGACATTGGCGTAATGGGGCGTGGCTACGAGCGTTTGCCATTCAGCATAGCTTTTGGCGGAGAATTTCGCCATCTCGTTGGGCCACACGCTATAGACATGGCCGCGGGATCCGACGATGGCGCTGAACACCCGCGTCCAGTAGCCGCTACCCGGAACCAATTCCATCACTTTGTCGCCGGGTTTGACCTCGGTGAAGGTCATGACCGCCGCCAGCCGGCGGCGCGCGTCATTGGCGGCGTCGGCTTGGCGCGCCGGGTCGTGAATGGCGGTGGTGACATACGCCGGAATCGCGGCGGGCGGATGCGCCAGAGCAGCAAAAGACAGAGCAAAAACGCCCGGCAAAATCAGCATCGTTTTACGCATGACATCCTCCAGATAGTAAAACGGGGGAAGCATTCTACCCTCCAATCTCGGCGCCGGTATGCACGCCACACGCACAAATGCAGAGGCGCGTGCATGTGACACAGCCCCGCAGTTCAGCGCGCCTCGCTCTCAACCAGCGGTGTCCGACAGCCGTAGCACAGGTTCAGGAACGGCCCATGGTAGACAAAGCGCATGTAACCGGTGAGATCGGAACGCTCCGCCTGCAGCGCCAAGGCGTAGTAAGTGTAGCCGAGCTCCAGCGACAGGCCGCCGATCAGCGGATGCAATGCCGACAGCGTGTAGCGGTTCAGATGGCCGCGGATGCCGTTCACCGTCATCTTGAAATACGAGGCTTCGGACCGGAACTGCCAGCCGTGCACATCGTAGAGGCCGCGCAGACCCACGACCGGCAATGGCGCCTGCGCATCCGCGGCCCTGGACACGCCGCTGTTCTGGTCCGACAGTCCGACCGTGAAATGCGTGGCGTGCACCCCGGCGGTGAGGCTTAAGCTCCAGGGATAGTCCGCCACGATGGCATAACGATATAACAACGAATCGGTGCGCACGTCCGTAAATGTGCCGACCGTGGTGTTCAGCGTGTAGTTCACACCGCCGTAAACGATGTTTTCGTCAATCACGCGGCTGCCGGTACGGCGCAGATCGAAGTAATTGAATTCCAGCGAGGAACGCGCGTCAAAGCGGTAACCCAAGGCCGCCTGCGGAACTACGCGCCGCCGCGGCAGATTAAGATCGGATTCCAGGTGCAGATTGGTTCCGACCGCTCCCTGCGGCACGTCCAGGCGGATGTTGGTCGAGGCTTTGGGATCGAATGCACCGAGACTTGCGAACCAGCCGGATTCGTTCGCGGCCAGCGCCGCGAGTGGAGCCAGACACAGCCATGCGGCGGTTATTCCCAGAAGCACAGGTCGGTGCTGCATGTCAGCGCTCGATGCTGTAGATCAAATCCGCGCCGCTGGCGAAGCCGGTCTCGGCTTCCAGCATCCAGCGCGCACTCAGCGTGTACTGCAAGCGCAGCGTGTTGAACGGCTGGCCGAAAACCGTACCGTAGCTGACGTAAAGGCGCGGCGACAGGTATTTGCCGAGAAACATGGCGGGTGCGCTCGTGCCGTTGGCAAGCGTAACATTCTGCACGCTCACGTCCTGCACGCCGATCTGCTGGCCGAGTTCCGACGCCAGCAGTTGTCCGCCGGCGATCTGCGTGATGTCCGAAGCCGTGGTGGGCGGCGCACCGACGAGCGGCGAGAGATTCTGGTTGACGCCGGTCTGGCCGGTGATCAGATAGGCCAGCATTTGCGACTGCGGCAGCGGCGGCTGCGCAAACAGCGACACTTTGGGATGCTGCAGACTGCCGCGCACGATGACGCCGACTTTCTGTTCGCTCGCGCCGGGTGCGACCGTCACCGGGTGCGCCGGCGGGCGGATGGCGCGGATATCGAGTGCCGGATTGCCAATCGGCCCGCCGCTGAACAGCAGGCGACCGCGTTCGATGTTGAGCTTCTGACCGTAGGCGGTGAATTTCCCGCCCAGGATTTCGAGCGTACCGTTGCCGGTGGTGGGATGTCCGGGCTCGTCCACCGCCTGCACGCTGCCGGCGATGCGGCCGCTGAGCCCGAATCCCTCGAAGCGCACATCCGGACCCATGATGGCGCGCACCTTGGCGCGCACGCGCCACTTGCCGGGCGGGGGTGATTTTGCTCCCACGATCACCTGGTCCGGAGACACGCTTGCGGTCTGGCTGAGGTCGCGCGGCTGGATTGTTGCGCTGGGCAGCGTGACGTCGCCGTCCAGCCACACGTCGTAATTGTCGAGCTTGAGGTCCAGGGCCGGCGACACCGCCACCTGCGCTTCCGGCGTGTTCACCGCGCGGAAATCTTTTCCCGTCAATTTGCCCTGGGCCTGCCAGTGGTTGGCGCTGCGCGTGGCGCTGCTCGTCCAGGCAAGATTGCCATTGTCGGAACGCGCGCTGCCATCGAGCGTCAAATGGCTGCCATCGCCTTGGAGCTTGAGCAGGATGTCGGTAATGTGCAGGCCATAACGCGGCACGCTCAGTTCGCCGCCGGTGAGCACCGCGCTGCCGTCAAACAAGGGGGCCGAGGGCGTGCCGCTCAGCGCGAGATTGATGTCGAGTTTGCCATCCACCGCGCCGACCGCCGGCACCAAGGCGGGAATCAGCTGAAAATCGCGCAATTCGCCGCGGATATTGCCGCTCAGCGCGTAACTGGGCGCATGCGCGATGCGCGACTGCATGTTCAGATAACCGCCGTCCGCCAATGACCAGTTGAGTTCCCCGGTGGTCAGTTCGTTGTTGGATTGCAGCTTGACGTTGCCGGAGGTGAACGCCAGCAGCGTCACCTCGCGGCGATTGATGACGTTGCGTATCGCACCCGGCGACAGGCTGGCGTCGAGCGCGAGCGTGCGCTCTCCGGCGATCTCCTCGACATGCAGGTGGCCGCCGAAACTGCCTTGGTAAGCGAGCCCCTGCGGCAGCAAGGCCTGCAGATCCGCAAGCGGCACCGCGGTGATGAGCGCGTCCGTCTGCCAGTGTCCGGGTTGCCACTCGGCCTGCAGGCAGGTTCTGGCAAAGGCCTGTGTCACGCAAGCTTGCGGCAGGCTGAAATGCGCCGCGGCGATGCGCGGCTGCCAGGGCTTAGCGTTCTTCCATACCCCGGCGCCGCGCGGTGACAGCGTGACCTCGGTGAGATCGCCCTGCCAGACGTGCTGGGCGTAAGCACCGGCGCCGGCGATCTGGATATTACCGATGGGCGAGGTGACTGTGAGTTTCAGCTTGTGACTGCCTGGTGACCCCGTGGCTTCACCGTCGGCGGAATCAATCCTGAGCATGCCGAGCTGCGCACCCGCAACGTGCACACTCGCGCTGCTCGCCGGAGCCACGCCCGCGAGATTCGCCTGCACGTCCAAAGTCTGCACGCTGTTGTCCGCGTACTGCAGATTCTGACCCTGGAGCTTAAAGCTCAACTGCGGCACGGCACCGGAAAAATCCGCCTGGCCGCTGCTGTGCAAATCTCCGTGGATGCCGGGCCAGAGCGAAGCGAGGTCCGGGGCATCGAGCGTCCAGGCAAGTTGCGCACGCCGGCCGTATTCACCGTCGAGCTGCAAGCGGTTTTTGCCGGACTGCACCTGCAGGCGCTGGAACTGCCATTGGCCTGCGCGGTGACTCATGCTGCCGGAGGCGAGCACCGGCACATGGCGCAACTCGCCGTCCAGGCGCGTCACCTGCACGGTCCAGCTCGCACGCGGCGCGAACCGCCCCGAGAGTCGTGCATTGAAGTTTAGCGCGCCCGGAAAATCCGGATACAAGGCCGCAGGATTGAGCTGCTGCGCGGCGACCGTGAACTGCCAGTTCTGGCCGGACACGTGCGGCACCCGGCCTTGTGCCTGTACCCGGCCGCCGAGCCAGGCGGCATTGAAGCGGTCCACGACCGTGAGCGCCGCATCGCCGTGGCCGCGGAACTGAAGATCCATGGGCGGCAGCGACTGGCCTTGATTGAAGTGCGTCAGCGCGAGCTGCAATTTGCGCGTGCTCGCCGTGAGTTGCCAGGCATGCGGTGCTGCCAGATGCACGCTGCCTTCGGCCTTGAACTGGCCGCCGTTGTTGAGCGCGCCGTCGAGAGTCAACAGCACTTGATGCGTCCTGGTAGCCAACACGAGTTGGCCGCGCGGCGACGTGAACCACGGCTTGCCGGTCAAGGGCAGCGGCAGTGCCCGCCATTCGCCGTGCAGTGCCGGCTGCCATTTGCCCTGCGCGTAACGCACCCGGCCGGCAAGCGCGAAACGCGTGAGGGTCTGCGCGCGCGCCAGATCGAGGCTGCGGATGTCGAGTACGCGGTCCGCCCATTTCAAATCCACGTGGCTTTGCCACAGACCATAGACCGGTTCGCGCGCGTCGATGTCGCCGGTGAGCACCGTGGCCTGCGGATCGCCTTGCAATCGCAAGTTTCCACGTGCCGCAAGTTGCGGCCAGTCGCTGCGCAGACGCTGTGGGTCGAGATCGCTGAATTCCAGCGTGCCGTCCCAGGATGGAGCCGTGAACAGCGCATGGACTTGCGCGGCTACTTGCAGCGGGAACGGCGCCGTCAACGATCCGCTTAAACGCAAAAACCGTGCATCACCCGCCAGGCTCGCCTGCCCCGCGAACGCCGGCCACTGCGGCAGATGCAATTGCCACTGCAGTTGCCCGTTGATGTGCTCACCGGACTGGAATTGCCAGTCAGCATGACCGGTCACCTGCAGCTGCGCACCGCTGGCCCGTAATCCGCTCACTGCCCATGCATGGTTGTCGAGCCGAATCGCGAGCTGCGCTTCATTCACGTTCAGCGGCTGTGTCAGACCGGGCGCCCCGATCTGCAGGTCCCGAAACCTGAGTTGCTGCACGCTGATGGCCACCGGCAGGTGCGGCGGCTGCGGGCGCACCAAACTGAAATGCGTCGCGCCGCTGCCGGACTTGAGCGTGACTTGCACCGTGTTCAAATCCAGGCGGGTGATATTCACTCGCCGCGCCAGCAGGGCCGTAATCCGCCAGTCCATGGTCAGGCTGCGGATTTTGGCGTCGAAGGACGGTGCGTGCACTTGTACGTCGCCGAGCGTAATCGGTCCGGAGAGCGAGCCCTGCACCGTTCCGACACTGAGCTGGCCGGAGTAACGCGCCAGCACCTGCGCCACGCTCCAGCGCAGTACGGTTTCGCTGTGCAACGCAAACAGCATCGTGCCCGCGATCAGCAGGGTGAGCGCGGCGATAGCACCGGCCACGATGCGCTTGATCACAGGTCCGTCCCGATACTGATGTGAATGCGATACCAGCCGAGGTCGGGTCGCTTCACCGCATGGGCGATATCGAAGCGCACCATGCCCACGGGCGTGCGCCAGCGCAAACCCACGCCCACGCCTTTCTCGAGCGAGGTGTTGAAGGAATTAAAGACGTTGCCCGCATCCACGAAGGCCGCCACACCGAACACCGGCCCCAGCATGTGGTCCATTTCCACGCTGCCCACCATCAAATCCTTGCCGCCGATCACGTTGCCGTATTGGTCGGTCGGGCCGATGGAATTGTAGGCGAAGCCGCGCACCGTCATGTCGCCGCCAGTGAAGAAGCGCTGCGACAATGGCAGCGCGGCAAAATTCCGCGTGGCGGTGGCGCCCACTTCCCCGCGCAGCAGCAGGCGCGTGTTCGACGCAACCGTAAAGACCAGCTTGGCGCTCAGGTCGGCGCGCAGAAAACTGGTGCTGGAACCGAGCGCCTGGCTCGCGCCGCGCAAGTCCAGCGACAGCCGGTAGCCGTGCGTGGGATACACCGGATCGTCGGCCACCACGCGCGAGAACGTGCTTCCCGGCAGCAACAGCGTGCTGATGCTGCTCGGGCTGGCCGCGTAATCGCTGCGGTTATGCGACAGTTGCACATACTGATTCCAGGACCACTCATTCAGGGTGGTGAAGCGGTTCACGCCGAGCGCGGTGGTATAGGCCACGCCGCTGCCCAGTATCTGGCGCACGTTGGCCACGCTGTACACCAGCGTCGGGCCGTTGGGCGTGGGCACGGTGTAGCTCACCTGCGTGCTGGCCAGCACGTGCGAGTACTGGCCGAGCACCGAAAACTTGTGGCCCTGGTCGTTAAGGCGGCGGTTCTCCCAGCCGAGCGTCATGCGCGGCCCGGTGTCGGTACCGTAACCCAGGCCGACCACGTACTTGTTGCGCTTGCTCGGGCTGAGCGTGATCACCACCGGGATGTGCCGAGCGGGACCGGCGGCGCTGCGCTGCGGCTGCATCTGCACGATGTCGAAGTAGCCGGAATCATTGAGCGCGTACTCCAGCGCCAGCAGCTTGCCGCCGTCATAGGGATCGCCCGGTTTGAAAGTCACGTATTGCGCCAGGAACTTCGGATTCATGAAGTCCTGCTCGAACGCGACCGCGCCGAAGTAATACTGCTCGCCGGTGTCGAGATGCAGTTCGACATCGGCCCAGCGCGCGGCCGGATCCACGCGCAGCACGCTGGTCTCGTACTTGGCATCGAGATAGCCGCGGTGCGTGGCGATGTCGAGCAGCCGCTGCTTCACCCGGGTGTAGAGCGGCTGATTCAATTGAGCTCCGGGTTTGAGCGGCAGCGCGGCCAGATATTTGGCGAACGCCGCATCGCTCTGGCCCGGACCGCTGACCATCACATCCACGTGCCGCAATGTCACCGGGACGCCGGGATTGACCGTATAGACGACACTCCAGCCGTTGTCGGTGGGCTTGAGTTCGCTGCTCACCTGCGCCTGGTAATAGCCGAAAGGCTGCAGCGCGGTTTTGATCTCGGCCGGCGCGCGCGCATTCATCTGTTCCACCAGCGCATCGTTGAGGTTGGGCGCATCCTTGTAGGCGTTGATGCTGAGATAGGCGAGCACATTGGTGAGCAAATCGCCGCTCACGCCCTGCACCTGGATTTGCACCTGCGGCGCGGCCGCTTGTGCGCCCGCGCTCACCACCAGCAGCACCAGCCAGGCCGCACAGTGAACCGGACACCAACGCAGACGCCGCCTGCCGCTCATGAGTCCATCGCGGGCGTGAAGCCAAACACCTGGCCGTAGAACGCCAGTTCCGCCTCGAGCGTGCGTTGCAGCGTTTCGCGGCGGCGAAAGCCGTGTCCCTCTTCGGGAAACTCCAGGTATTTGACCGGTACCTGGTTGATGCGCAGAGCCTGCACCATGCGCTGCGTCTGGTCGGGCGGCGCGACCTTGTCCTTGAGACCCTGGAAAAATATCACTGGACAGCGGATGTTCGCCGCGGCATGCAAGGGTGAACGCAGCCGATAGGTTTCACGCGCACCGGGCCAGGGACCCAGCAGACTGTCACCGTAATGCGCCTCGAACTTGTGGGTGTCGCGCATCGCGCTTTCGAGTTCGCTGATTCCGTAATACACCGCGCCCACGCGGAAAAAATCGTGGAACGCCAAGGCACACAGCGCGGTAAAGCCGCCGGCACTGCTGCCGCTGATGGCGAGGCGCCGGGAATCCACCCAGCCGCGCTCCACCAGACAGCGCGCGGCCGCCATGCAGTCCTCGGAGTCCTTGATGCCCCATTGTCCGCGCAGGCTTGCGCGGTAGGCGCGGCCAAAGCCGCTGCTGCCGCGGTAGTTCACATCCGCGACCGCGAAACCGCGGCTGGTCCAGAACTGCACGCGCAGATCCAGACCGTTGCCGCTCATGGCCGTCGGGCCGCCGTGACATTTCACCAGCAGCGGCGGTTTTTCACCAGGCGACGCGCGGAATTCCGGGTTGTAAGGCGGGTAATACCAGCAATACGCAGTCTCGCCGTTGGTCGTCGGGAAACTCACGAACTCGCCTGTGCTCAAGGCGTTCGCCGGAACCCGCTCCGCATCGCGGGTGAGCCGCAGCTCGCGCTTGCCGCGCTGCCAGATCACCGCGGGCGGATGCGTGCTGTCGGCGGCCAGCAATGCCAACTGATTGCCGTGCACGTGCACATGTTCGATCTGGCTCAATTCGCGCCGCACCGAGTGCACCGCATCGTCCGCGCCGATGTGCACAAGCTCGGAACAACCCTGACGGCAACGCACCGCGCACAGACTGCCGTCGTCCAGAAACCCGTAACTCGACATGCCGAAGTTCCATTGCGCGAAACCGTAATCCATGGCATCACATGTCACGGCGCGGATTTTTCCGTCTGCATATCTATATATGTTCCAGAAGCCATCGCGGTCGGAAATGAAATGCAGCGCGCCGTCAGGCGCGAACTGCGGCTGGAAAATGGACTCTTCGCTACCGCCAGCCACGCGCCACGGATCGATCGGCACGCCGCCGGCATCGAATGCGGCAAGCCACAGTTCGCAGCCCTCCCAGGGCATAAGCGGTGCGTTCCAGCACAGCCAAGCCAACTGCCGGCCATCGGGATTCAAGGCCGGTGAACTGTAAAAGTCGTAACCCTGTGCCAGCGTGGCGAGACGCCCATCGGCCAAGCCGATCGATTGCAGCGTATTTTTCGGTGCGCGCGTGTCCTGGCGGTGATCCTCGCATATGGCAATCAAACGCCGGTGGATTGCGTCCACCTGCAGATCGGCGAAGCGGCAACCCGGCGCTGCGGTCAGAACGTGTGAACTTGTGTCTTCCAGGCGCTGGCCGTAAACCTGCTGGTCTGCGTCATTGACGAAATACGCAGTGTCCATGGTTACCGCGAACGCACCGCCGCCATACTCGTGCACGCGGCTGCGCACGCTGAAGGGCGCGGGCGTGAGATCACGTGCGGGCTCGTCCGGCCGCACACGCACCAGCACCGAGCGGCCGTTTTCCGCCGGCCGGCTTTCCAGCCAATAGACGTGCTCGCCCGCGATGCGCGGCTGGGCGAGGCGCACACCGGTGGCGGCAATTTGCGCGGCACTCAGCGGCGAGCGCCAGCTGCCGCAGGCTGCGATCCGCGGCGCGCGCTTCATGCACCGTCGCTCGTGAGCTGGAAATCCCGGGTTTCGAGGCGCCGGCCTTTGACATCGAAACGCCGCTCGGCGAAACGCAGGTCGCCGGTGCGCGCGCGCAGGATCGCGTTCGAGCAGCGCGTGCCATACTCCGGATTCACCACGAACACCGGCGAGATCTGGCGCTCGCGTTCAGCGCCAATACCGGTGTCAGGCAACTCATTTGCGGACGCGGGCGTACGGTCGGCCAGCAGCTCAAGCAATTCCTCCGTCGTGGGCGTACCGCGTTTCAGCAGCGCCTCCAGCCGCCGCATGCTGAGGCTGACTTTCGGCCACGGCGTATCCAGCAAGTGATTGCTCAGCCCGTGGATGCCCGGTGTGATGGCAAACGGCACACGGGCATCGCGGTTGGAAAAATACCAGAGTGCCTCGGCATCGCCGACGATCAGACTGAACGGTGCATAGTCATGGGCATGGCGCTGAACCCGCTCCAGGTAATCCCGTGGTGGCGCCGCGCCGCGCAGAAAATCGGCGGTGAGTTCGCCGCGTGAGCGCGGGCCGGACCGGGGATTCGGCCCGACGCGGTAATTGGTGACCAGCGCGAAGCGCTCGCTCGCAGTCACGCCGAGCCAGGTGCCGCCGGCCGTGAGATCGCGGCCCGCCAGTACCTGCGGTGCATCCTCCCAGAAGCCTGCCGCTGATGAGGGACGCACATGCAGCTCATCGCGGTTGCCGGCAAACACCAGCGGAAAGTCGGGGTGAATCTTCCAGGCAAAGACGGCGACACACATTGGGCCATTATAGCCAGTGCCTTCCGCCGGATTTCCCGCAGCGTGGTTTCAGCGTGTGTTCGCAGTGACGCTCAATACAAATCCGGGTGCTTCCTCGAACCACTCGCGGATCAATGCATGGGAGCTGGAGCCCGGCAGTGACAATGCCAGGCTGCCGTCCCGGAGGCCGGCGGCAATATCCGCACGCGAAAACCAGCGGGCCTCCGCGAGTTCGCCGTCGTTGCAGCGGATTTCGGTGCTTTCGGCTTCGGCGCGGAATCCCAGCATCAGCGACGCCGGATACGGCCAGGGTTGCGAACGCAGGTAGTGCGCCCGGCCCACGCGGATATTGGTTTCCTCGCGGATTTCGCGCCGCAACGCAGCTTCCAGATTTTCGCCTGGCTCCACGAAACCCGCGAGCGTCGAAAACCGATTGGCGGCCCACTCCGGCTGGCGCCCGAGCAGACAGCGCTCGCCGTGCGTCACCAGCATGATGACCGCGGGATTGACGCGCGGGTAAAGGGTGTTGCCGCAACGTGTGCAGTGCAGTTCATGGCCGGCACGCCGGCTCTGGGTTGGAGCGCCGCATTTCCCGCAGTAGCGGTTGTGGGCATGCCAGTGCACCATGGCGCGCGCGTAGCCGAGCAGCGCCAGCGCGTCATCTTCCAGCACACCAAACTGCGGTCGCAGATTGCTGCGCACCGTGCCTGCGGGCAGCGGCGCATCCGGCGCCAGTCCCAGCGCGAAACACACCTGACCGCGATACTCGCCGAGCAGTACCGTGGCTTGCGCCGACGCGCGCAGCGCTTCGGCCTTGTGCGCACCCAGGATCAGCGGCTCGCCATCGGCACTGAGCAGGCTGTCTTCGCCCGCGACCGGCACGAAGCGAGTTGCAGCGTCCGACAGTTGCGCCTCGAGCCAGTTATCATCGGCACGCCGTAGCGCGAGCCGGTCGAAACCGCCATCGGCAAATACCAACAGATTATGTTTTTGAGCATGCATGGAATAATTACGCGACCACTGCGCATTATCCCATAGGCTTACCAGAACCTATCGCAAAATATTCGAACCGTTCGTGTTGAGCGTAGCGGAGCTAAGCTCCGCGAAGTCGAAACAAGAGAAATCAGGGGATAACAACCCTTCGACTTCACTCAGGACAGGCCCTTCGACTCCGCATCTGCGGCGCTACGCTCAGAGCCTGCCCCGGACTTGATCCGGGGGCGAACGATATTTTGAGACGGGTTCCAGTCACTCCGGGTGAAAATCTTTATCTAGTTTCGGCAGTAGCGTGCTCTTCAACTTGATGATCTCGGCACTGTAGTACGGCCGCGGCGGCACCTTGCCCCATACCGGCGCGGGCCAAGCGGCGTCGTGCGAGTAACGCACGATGTGATGAATATGCAGTTGCGGCACCTGGTTGCCGAGCGCTGCGATGTTAAGCTTGTCGGGCTTGAA
>JAGWLP010000020.1 GCA_028864905.1 Gammaproteobacteria bacterium | reverse complement strand
AGTGGTCGTTGATGGCCGACTGGAGTTATACCGGCTGGAGCAGCTTCCAGAATCTGACCATCAACTTCTCGGATCCGAACATGCCCTCCACCACCGTGCAGGAGGGCCTGAGCAACAGCAATCGCTTCGCGGTGGGAGCCAATTACCAGTTCAATGACCAGTGGACTTTCCGCGGTGGCGTGGCACTCGACAAATCACCGGTTCCCGACCCGGCCGCACCGTGCAATACCGCCGCGCCGCCGGCATTCGCCACCTGCAACAATTCGGTCTATGCCAGCCGTACCGCGCGTCTGCCGGACACCGACCGTAAATGGGTAGCCGTCGGCGCCAGCTGGAAGGTTTCGGAGCATAGCCAGTGGGATATCGGTTATGCGCACTTGTTCATCAGCAGCCACATCCCCTTCAGCCAGTTGAATGGCAGCAGCGGTGACTACATCAGCGGCCAGTTCAAGGGCGACGCCGACATCCTCGGCATCCAGTACATTTACAAGTTCTGAGACCCGCCTTCCCCGCCGCCCGGCTCCCGATTGCGCGGGGGGCCGGGGCGGTCGCCGCCGGCACCTTTCCGGGCCGCTGCGGTCGAACCCCTTGTCCAGCAAAAACCGGCGGCCCAGCGTCAACCGTCGTGCCATAATGGAGTTAGCTGTATCAGGTCCGCCGCTGGCGGGCAGTTTGCCATCAGCGCATGCGTAAATTATTCACTGTGGCGTTTCTGGCGACACTGGTCGTCGCATCCCCAATGCTTGCGCTCAGCGGCCCTGCCGACCCGGGTCCCGGCCTGAGTCTGTTACCCAGCCCACAACCCGCCGTACCCACCACTCCGCCTCCAGGCAGTGCGACTGCCGGCGCCAGAAGCTGGGCCAGGGATGAATCGCGGAGTGATTTCAACCTCCCACAGATCGGCATGGCCGGCGCCAACGTGCTGTCGCCGCAGCAGGAATACCAGATTGGTGTGCAGATCATGAACCAGGCGCGCAGTGAGGGCGCAATTCTGGACGATCCGCTGGTACACGAATACATCGACAACCTGGGACATGACCTGTCGTCACACAGCGATGATCCGACCCTGCACTTCGAATACTTCGTGCTCAATGATCCGGAGATCAACGCTGTAACCCTGCCCGGCGGGTTCATCGGCGTGAACAGCGGATTGATCCTGGCCACTGACAATGAAGACGAGCTGGCGGGCGTCATGGCCCATGAAACCAGCCACGTGACCCAGCGGCACATCGCGCGCACTGTGGAAGACCAGAGCAACCGCAGCCTGCTCAACATCGCCACCCTGCTGGGCGCGATTCTGGTGGCGGCCAATTCCGGTGACCCGGACGTCGCCTACGGGGCGATGGCGACCGCCCAGGGTGCGATTATCCAGCACCAGATCACTTTCACGCGCGCGCAGGAAGAGGAGGCTGACCGCGTAGGTATTCAGACCCTGGCGCGCGCGGGGTTTCCGCCCCAGGGGATGATCGAATTTTTCCAGAAGATGATGCACAGTTCGACGCTCAACGGCTACGACTACATTCCTGAATTCCTGCTCGATCACCCGCAGGACGCAACGCGCATGGCGTATCTCATGGAGCGCGCCGAAGACCTGCACGTGCCGCCGCGCCCCAACAGTCGCAGCTACGCCATCATGAAAGCACGCGTGCGCGTCCTGGAAAGCAATGACCCGGAAACCCTGGTGGCCTTTTTCACCGGTGCCATCGGCAGCCGTCATGGGTGGGATCAGGATGCAGCCCGTTATGGTCTGGCGCTGACCGATTCCCGCATCAATCGCGGCGCCGAGGCCGTCAAACTGATGCAGCAGCTGTGTGACAGATACGACGACGTGGTGGCCTTACGCATCGGCCTGGCGGACGCGCAGATGGCAGCGGGCGATTTGGCGGCAGCCAAGGCCACTTACCAGCGGGCCATGCAGCTGTTCCCCGACAGCCTGCCGCTGACGCTCAGCTATGCGCGCGACCTTATCGAAGCCAATCAACCGCGCAACGCCATCAACCTGCTGATTTCGCTGTCGGTGCAGACCAACAACAAACCCGACGTGTTGCGTATGCTCGCCAAGGCTTACGAGCATGCCGGCAACAGCGCCGAATCGCATTACTACATGTCCGAGTACTATTACACCACCGGCCTGCCGGCCGCCGCCGCCGACCAACTGCACATCGCATTGGCCACGCCCGGCATAGACGGCATGCAGCGCCAGCGCTACCAGGCGCGATTGGAACGCCTACAGGCGTGGGCTAAGGCCAACCGGCAGTCGCTCAAACCCGGCAATGACCCCAACGCTCCGGGCTCCTGAGCGCTGGCCCGGGCGTGCCGAGCTGTTAGGATAGGCGCCGGCACCGTTTGGCCGGAGTATCCATGCACCAGAGCTGTTGCCGCCGCAGGCGGCTGGGTCCACGGCTGTGCCTCGCTGCGGCGCTGGCGTTGCTCACGGCCTGTGCCTCGACGCCCCCGGACTACACCACGCAGGTCAAGGATCCCTGGGAGAAGCTCAACCGCGTTACCTATGCGTTCAACGACAAGCTCGACAAGGCCGTGGCCCGGCCGGTCGCCAGGCAATACGTGCGCGCGGTACCGCTGCCGACGCGCAACGGCATCCACAATTTCCTGAGCAATTTGGGTGAGCCCGTCACCATCCTCAATGACCTGCTGCAGGGCCGGGTCGGCCAGACCTTCAAGGACAGCGCGCGCTTCGTAGTCAACTCCACCGTGGGCCTGGCGGGATGGTTCGACGTCGCCAAACACATGGATCTGCCGCAACACGATGCGGACCTGGGCGAAACCCTGGCGCATTGGGGCGTACCGGCAGGACCGTATGTGGTGATTCCGTTTCTCGGGCCGAGCGACCTGCGCGACGGTTTGAGCCTGTATCCCGATTACCACGCCAACCCGCTCACCAACGACATGCAAGCGCGTTACCGCAATGCCGGCACACTCAGCGACGCCATCGACACGCGTGCCGGGCTGCTGGATCTCGACAGCACGCTCGACAACGCCTTTGACCCCTACAGCTTCATGCGCGATGCCTGGATCCAGCACCGGCGTTTTGAGCTGTATAACGGCAATCCGCCCGCCCAGTTCCCCGATTATCCCGATCTGCCTCCAGATGATTCCGACCAAGGCACCGCACCCGCCGCCGGCACCGTGAGCGCACCGCCCGCGGCCGGCACCCAGGAGCCGACCGCCAAGCCGCCGGCCTCGCCGGAACCGTCAAATCCGACAAACAAAAATGGCGGGTGAATCCCGCCATGTGATGCACGCGTGTTCTGCGCGCGGTTTCAGACGGCCACGGGCAGCATGCTTTCCACGTCACTGATGCGCGCAATCGCCATGACCTGTTCCGGTACCTGTAAAAAGCTCAGCATGCACTTGCTGCGGCGTGCGCGGCTTACCCATTCAATCAACAGTGCGACCCCGGCGCTGTCGGCGGCCGTCACACCCGACAGGTCCAGCTTGAGCGCATGATAGTCGCTGAACAATTTCAGACTGGCGTCCAGCGCCGACGCTACCGTATCGAAGCCGAGCCGGCCTTCCACCCGAAACCGGCCGCCGCCCAGATCTTCGAACTTTACCGCTGCGGCCATCAGGAACCGCCCGTCTTGGCGGGTGGTTTTGCAGCGTCGGCTTGCAAGCGCGCAATCAGGGCATCCAGGCCCTTTTGCTGGATCTCGGGAACGAACTGGTTTCGATAATTGAGCACATAGGAAACGCCTTCGATACTCACATCAAATGCCTTCCAGCCCTCTGGGGTGCGCACCATGGCGTAATCCACTTGCACCGGTGGGGCGTTCGCGCGCAATACCTGCGTTTGCACCATGGCGCGGGTATCGCTCGCGCTGCCGCGCCATGGCTCCACCTTGAGGTTGCGCGCGGAATAATTGCCGTGCAGCAATCCGTTCGCGTAGCTGTTCACCAGAAAGTGGTAGAAGGCATTCTCGAAAGCCTTGCGCTGCGCAGGCGTGGCCGAGCGCCAATACAGTCCCAGCACCAGTCGCGAAGCGTAATCAAAATCAAAATGCGGCAATAACACCTTGCCCACCATGGCATAGAGTTTCGCGGGATCCCGAGCATACTCAACACGATTGCTGCTGACCTCAGTGAGTATTTCCTGGGCAGTTTGCTTTACGACCTGATCGGGCGGCGGCATCGCCGCAGCACTGGAATTCGCCGCCTGCGCCATGACCGGAAGGCACAGGCTCAGGGCCAGAATGCATACACCGAGACGGGTTACACGCATCATGGTTTGCCTCCCGACGAAGCCTTGTTGAACAGGAACTGGCCGATCAGATTTTCCAGGATGATGGCCGGCTGCGTGAACTGTATTTTACTGCCATTCTTGAGATAGGTTTCCGCGCCGCCGGGACTCAGGCCGATGTACTGCTCGCCCAGCAGGCCGGAGGTGAGTATGGCGGCCGTGGAATCGTCGGGAATCTCATTGAACTTGCTGCCGATGCGCATGGTGACCACCGCGTTGAAGTTGCGTGAATCCAGCCGGATCGCAGTTACCCTGCCCACGTCGACACCCGCCATGGTCACCGGCGCGCGTACCTTGAGCCCACCGACGTTCGTGAAGGTCGCGGTCACCTCGTAGCCGCCGGTGTCTCCATAGGCCTTGATGTTGGTGGTCTGGGTAGCCAGAAAAAACAATGCACAAAAGCCCAGGATGATGAACAGGCCCGTGCTGATTTCAATACTGCGCGTTTGCCGCATAGCTACACTCCGTGAATCATGAATGCCGTGAGCAGATAATCCAGGACCAGCACCGCCAGCGCGCTATTGACCACCGTGCGCGTGGTCGCCCGGCTCACACCCTCGGCGGTGGGATGCGAATAGTAACCCTCGTACACCGCCAGCAGGCTGCAGGCGCCGCCGAACACGATGCTCTTGATGAATCCGCCGACGACGTCGTCCCAAACATCCACGTTGACGCGCATCTGCGACCAGAACGCGCCCGAATCCACGCCCATGAAGGACACACCGATAACGAAACCACCGAGAATGCCGACGGCGCTGAAAATCATCGTCAGCAGGGGTACCGATACGACGCCTGCCAGGAAGCGCGGCACGACTACGCGCCGCACCGGATCCACCGCCATCATTTCCATGCCGGCGATCTGCTCGGTAGCGCGCATCAGGCCGATTTCGGAGGTGAGCGCGGTGCCGGCGCGCCCCGCGAACAGCAGCGCGGTCACCACCGGCGCCAGCTCGCGCAGCAGCGACAGCGCCACCAGCGTACCGAGTGCCGAGGTCGCGGCGAACTTCGACAGGGTGTTGTAACCCTGCAGTCCCATGACCATGCCGACGAAAAACCCGGACACCATGATGAGCACCAATGACATGGCGCCGACCGAATAGATCTGCTGCCAGATGATGCGCCAGCGCAGCAATGCCGCCGGCGTGTAGCGCAGGATGCGGAACAGGAACAGCCAGCAGGCACCCAGCCCTTGCAGGAAGCCCAGCAAGATGTAATACAGCTCGCGGAGCAGGCCCATCAGTTGCGCTCCTCGCCGAGCAGTTGCGCGGCATAATCCGGTGCCGGGTAGTGAAACGGTACCGGCCCATCCGCCAGGCCCTTCATGAACTGCCGCACCCAGGCAGACTTGTTTTGCTCCAGCTCCCGCGGCGTGCCATACGCAACCACCTTGCCGTTGGAAATCAGGTAACTCTGGTCGGACACCGTGCTCACCTCGTCCACATCGTGCGACACGATGATGCTGGTCAGTCCCAGGCTGTCGTTCAGGCGTCGAATGAGACGCACAATCACGCCCATGGAAATGGGATCGAGACCCGCAAACGGCTCATCGTAAAAAATGATCTTGGGATCCATGGCGATGGCACGCGCCAGGGCCACACGCCGCGCCATACCGCCGGAGAGTTCTCCCGGCATCAGATCGGCGGCACCCCGCAAACCCACCGCTTGCAATTTCATGAGTACGATGTGGCGGATCAGGCTTTCCGGCAAACGCGTGTGCTCACGCAGCGGAAAGGCCACATTTTCGTACACCGTGCTGTCGGTAAACAGCGCGCCGTTCTGGAACAGGAAGCCCATTTGCTTGCGCAGTTCGTAGAGTTCGTCGCCGGTAAGGCGCGCCATGTTCTTGCCTTCCACCAGCACCCGACCCCGGTCCGCCAGCACCTGACCGGTCATGATGCGCAGCAACGTGGTCTTGCCGGTTCCGGAAGGCCCCATGATGGCGGTGACCTTGCCACGCTGAATGCTGATATTCAGCCGGTCAAAGATGGCTTTTTCGCCGACCCGGTAGCGCAGGCCGGTGATTTCCACCGCATTGTTGTCGTCGCGTTCTGCGCTCGCCATGAACCGGTCCCTTCCTGCCCGGGTGTCCCAAGACTTCCAGTATTAGACTGGACGGTCTAGTCTAAAACTTCCGCAGGGGCTGAATCAAATTTCCCGTGCCTTTGCCCTAGAATCAAGCGGTCGTAGGTAAAAAACGGCCCAAAATACATGCCGTGGACCCTGCTCCAACCCGCCACCGGTCCCTCAGGCCGCTTTTTCCATGCGAGTCGTATAGGCACCCGCGCAGGCCGCGCTGTTCAGCTGGGCGCGCCGCAAAAAGGCATTCTGGCTTGCGGCAAGGTTAGCTGTCCGCCCTTGCCAAGCCTCCAACGCCGGGGTTTGCAGTGCCCGTGCATAGGAAAAGCTCAAGGTCCAAGGCGCCGGCCCGTGCGTATTCATGGCGCTTAGATGTGCAGTGGCAAGCTCCGCACTCTGTCCACCGGACAAGAACATGATGCCGGGCACCGCTGCCGGCACTCGCAGCCTGAGTACCCGCAGGGTCTCAGCTGCCACTTGCGCGACGCCCGCCTGCTGCGGGCACTGCATGCCGCTGATCACCATGTTCGGCTTGAGGATCATGCCCTCGAGAATAATGCGGTGAATATCGAGTTCATCAAACACGGCCTTGAGCGTCGCCAGCGTCACCTCGGCGCAGCGCTCGATAGTGTGAGCGCCGTCCATGAGCACTTCAGGTTCCACGATAGGCACCAGGCCCGCTTCCTGGCAGAGCGCCGCATAACGCGCCAGCGCCTGGGCATTGGCACGCAGGCAATAGTTCGAGGGGACACCCACGCCGATCTCAATGACGGCACGCCATTTGGCAAAGCGCGCCCCGAGTGCGTGGTATTCCTGCAGCCGCTCGCGCAGACCGTCCAAGCCCTCCGTGACCTTCTCGTCCGGGCTGCCGGCCAGCGGCTTCGCACCCTTGTCCACCTTGATACCCGGCACGATGCCGAGCTTCGTCAGATAATCGGCAAATGGCACACCCGCGCTGGTTTTTTGGCGGAGGGTCTCGTCATACATAATCACGCCACTGATGAATTTCTCTACGCCAGGGGTGGTAAACAACATCTCCCGATAGGCACGCCGGGTTTCCTCAGTGGATATCACGCCCACGGATTTGAAGCGTTTTTCGATGGTACCCGCACTCTCGTCCGCCGCCAACAGTCCGCGATGGTCCGCGATCATCTGTCCCGCCGTCCGTGCTAATTCCTTCAGATTCATTAGCCTGCCACCTCTGCTGGATAATTCACTTTAACCCAGTTGTCTCCGCCTTTTCTTGGTGCACGGAGACGTACTCGGGCTGAAATTTTACCAGACCGCGGCAGCGACCACAGCCAAGCGGAGGAATCCCGAGACTGCATGCGCGACGGACCCCTCCGGTCACCCGTAACACATGCCGATAAGGCGCATCTTTGACTGTAGTATGAAGCTCACCCTTCCGTCCGGTTATGACCTCAGCCAGATCCGGACGGTGTGTTCCCGAAGTATCAACAATCAATTCCAGTGGCATGGTGCGGCGCTGCTCGACATGCAGTTAGGCCCGTTGCCTGCGCCGGTATTCTGCAACTTGTGTGGGACGGGTGCTGATGCCTGCCACGCACGACCACGCGCCGATTTGCACCCGGAGCGATAGCAGGCAAGGTGTCGAAAAAATGGTGGGCCGTGGGCGATTCGAACGCCCGACCAACTGGTTAAAAGCCAGCTGCTCTACCGGCTGAGCTAACGGCCCGTGCTTTAATGAACCCAAGGTACCATCCCTGGTGCGTCGACCAGTCCCGACATCCCTGTCGAGCCGTTCGTCGGGCGCGAAGCAATGCTTCGCGGGAACCCCCCGCCTCACCCCGGCTCGGCATCGTGCCTCGCGTTCGGCCGGATCGAATTTCTTTGCTGCGCTTCCTGCTCCGCTCGAAACCCAGCCACCCCATCCCTGGGATGGCGCTCGCGGCTACCGCCGCTCGCCCACCGGCATTTCGATTCGATGCACCGGCCTCACCCGGTTGAGCTAACGGCCCCGAAAATGACAGACGACACAGTGCTGGGCGCGCATCATAGCGGACACTGCCAGCTCGGCCAAGCTCAGCGGTAACGTGTCGGGTCCGGAATGCCGGCGTCGCGAAAGCCGGCAAGCCGCAAGCGACAGCTGTCACAGCGGCCGCAGGCACGACCCGACTCGTCGGCCTGATAGCAGGAAACCGTAAGCGCGTAATTCACACCCAACGCCGTACCACGACGGATGATATCTGCCTTGGATAACTGGATCAGCGGCGCATGGATGCTGAATTTCCGACCTTCCACACCTGCCCGCGTGGCGAGAGCCGCCAGGCGCTCAAACCCGGCGATGAACTCGGGACGGCAGTCCGGGTAGCCGGAATAATCCACGGCATTGACGCCGATGAAGATGTCCTGGACGCCGAGCACTTCCGCCCAGCCGAGTGCCACCGCCAAGAATACGGTGTTGCGCGCCGGCACGTAGGTCGCAGGAATGCCGGCAGTTGGGCGCTCGGGCACCTCAATGCGCGGATCAGTCAGTGCCGACCCGCCGATGGCGGACAAATCCAGGGTCAGCGTCTTGTATTTGACTGCACCCAGCGCCCGTGCCACCTGTTCGGCCGCCTTGAGTTCCGCACGGTGTCGCTGACCATAAGCAAAGCTCAGTGCGTGACAGGCATAGCCCTGGTTGCACGCAATCGCCAGAACCGTCGCGGAATCCAGTCCGCCGGACAGCAGCACAACGGCGGACTTTGACACTTGTGGCATCAGCGCCCGGGTACGTCGCCCCAGATATATTTGTGCAGTTGTACCTGTAACCGCACCGGCAGCCGGTCGGCGAGCATCCATTCGGCCAGGGTGCGTACCTCCAGCTGAGTGTAACTCGGCGAAAACAATACCTGGCAGCGTTCGCTTAAACGAAATTTTTCAAGCTTACGCCTCGACCATTCATAGTCGGCACGGTCGCAGATCACGAATTTCACCTGATCCTGCGCGCGTAACACCGCCAGGTTGGCATACAAGTTGCGCGCAGATTCTCCCGAGCCGGGAGTTTTCAGGTCCATGACGCGCACTACGCGTGCATCCATGTCCGCAATCGGCAAGGCGCCGCTGGTCTCGATGGACACCCTGTAGCCGGCATCGCAAAGTCGCGTGAGCAACCCCAGGCAATTCGGCTGGGCCAGCGGTTCCCCGCCGGTGACGGTCACGAACTCCGGCCGGTACTGGGCCACATCTTTCAGGATCGCATCGAAGCTGCGCCACTCGCCGCCGTGGAACGCATAGGCGGTATCGCAGTACTGACAACGCAGCGGGCAGCCGGTGAGCCTGACAAACACCGTCGGCCAACCGACGCTGTCCGCTTCGCCCTGGATGGAATAGAAAATCTCGGTGATCCGCAAACGCTCGGCCGCCGGCAGATCATCGCGGCGCACACTTGCCGGATTCATGAGAGTGGAACTCAGCGTCAGTGGCCTTCTTTGCGCATGCGATCCAGGCGCTGGTGCGCGAGTCTCGCCGCGCTGCTTTTGGGATACTGCTGCAGGACGTTCTGCAGGATTTTACGCGCCGCGCTGAACTTGCCGAGTTCGTATTGCGAATACCCCAGCTTGAGCAGCGCATCCGGCGCCTTGTTGGAATCCGGATAGCCCTGCACCACGGCCTGATAATTCACCACGGCACCCTGGAAATCGCTCATCTGGTAATGCGCTTCACCCATCCAGAACTCCGCATTCGGCACCAGTGGGCTTTGCGGATACTGTTGAATGAAATTGGTAAACCCATTGATGGCATCCTGATAGCGGCCCTGTTTCAGCAGGTTAAAATCCTGCTGGTAGGCCACTTGGTCACCGCCGGCCGCAGCGGATGCCGCGCCCGCCGCCGGTGCGGCGCTGGCGCCGCTCGCGGAGGCACCGCCGGAACCCACGCTCAGTTCCAGCTTCTGCAGGCGCTTGTCCAGATCCGAATACAGGTCCCGCTGCTGCTTGATGCCGAGCTGCTGGTCGTGTTGCAGCGTCTGGATATCACCGCGCAGCTCGTTTACCTGCTGCTGCAGGCTTTCCTGATTCTGCGACAGGTTCACCAGACTTTGATTGTTGAATATCTGATCGAGCCGGCCAACGCGTGTCTCCAGCTGCTTCTGTTGCGCCAGCAGTTGCTGCTGCTGGATGTACACCGGGTCGTCCGGTCGCACGGTCATGCAGCCGGTCACTGCTGCGGCCAGCAGCACGAGTACACATGCGCGAAGACAATACGCTTTCATTGGGTCAGGTATACCAGCACCGCCCTGCGATTCAGGTGCCAGCAGGCTTCGTCGTGTTCATGGCACACGGCATGCGCTTCGCCATAACTTACGGTGCTCAACTGGTTGGGATTCACGCCCTGGAACAGCAGGAAGCGGCGTACCGATTGTGCACGCCGGTCGCCGAGGGCAATGTTGTATTCCCAAGTACCGCGCTCGTCGGTATAGCCCTCGATCCGCGCCCTAGCTTCGGGGTGCGCCATCAGGTATTTGGCGTGCGCCGTCAACAAGTCCAGATACTCGGGTTTGATGTTGCTCTTGTCAAAATCGAAATACACGGTCTTCTGGTAAAGAATATTGTTGGGGTCGTCCAGGGGACTGAGCGTGGTCTGCGGCGGAGCCGCGGCGGTCGTCGTGGTGGGCGCGGTGCTGGCAGGCGGCGTGGTGACCGCCGGCGGTGCCGGCACGGGTTTCACGGTTTTGGCGCAACCCGCAACAAACAGCCCCAGTGCCAACATCACGGAACCGTAACGTAGTGTCTTCATGAATCGCTCCTCTTGATAACCAGATCAATAATTGCCGAAGCGGGCGCCACGCCCCGCTATTGTGACAGGAATGGTCCCCAAACGGGAGCATGCACGCTCACCCCGGATTGGGATTCCGACAAACGCTCGCGCACCTGGCCATCCACGGATACTTCGGCAAGTACCCCGCGGCCACCATAGCTGGCCTCATAAATAATCATGCTGCCATTGGGCGCAAAGCTTGGCGATTTGTCCAAGTCGCCGTCCGTGAGCGTCAACAGCGCACCGCTGTTAAGATTCATGACCGCAATGTGCAACCGGCCATTTTCGCGGTGCACCATGACCAGCGTCTGGCCATCGGGTGCCACGCTCGCGCGCGCGTTATAACTGCCGTCGAACGTGATGCGCTGCGGCGTACCGCCGCTCAAACTCACCTTGTAGATCTGCGGGCTGCCACCGCGGTCGGAAGTGAAGTACAGGCTCTGACCGTCCGGCGACCACGCCGGTTCGGTATCAATGGCCGCCGAGGTGGTGATACGGCGCAGCGTGCGGCTCGCGAGGTCCATGACATAGATATCGGGGTTGCCGGGCGACGACGACAGCACCAGCGCCAGCCGCCGGCCGTCAGGCGAGAATGCCGGCGCGCTGTTCAGCCCCGGCCGGTCGGAGAGCCGCTCACGCTTGCCGGTATAAATGTTCTGCATGTAAATGGCCGGCAAGCCGCTCTCGAACGACACATACGCCAGGTATTTGCCGTCCGGCGACCAGGCGGGTGACATGATCGGCTCGTTGGAGCTGAATACCGTCTGCGGGTTGTAGCCGTCGGAATCCGCCACCACCAGATCATAATGATGATCCAGCCCGCCCTTGCCGGAAACTTCCACATACGCGATGCGCGTGGCAAACGCGCCGCGCTGGCCGGTGAGTTTCTGGTAAATCAAGTCGCTGATCTTGTGCGCGGTCCAGCGCAAAGCACCGGGCGTGGTAAGCACCGCAAGCCCCAGCAACTGCTGGCCGGTATACACATTGAACAACTGGAACTCCACCTGGTAATTGCCCGCGCCCGCGGGCTTGATGCGGCCGATCACCAGATCATTGACGCCGAGGATGCGCCAGTTGGTGAAATGGATGTCCGCCGCCTGCGTGGGTTTCTCCAGCATGGAACTGTCCGGGATTGCCTTGAAACGGCCGCTGCGGGTGAGATCGGCGCTGATCACCGCCGCCACGTCGGTGGCAGGCGGCGGCCCCTGTACCTGCCAGGCAAACGGCACGACGGCCACAGGCACGGCCGTGCTCACGCCCTGGGTAATCTGGATTTCGAGTATCGCGTGCGCCACACCCGGTGGCAACAGCCCGAGTATCAAAACCAAAACAAGTCTGCGCAGCATGTCAATTTCCCGGACTGTTTTGCGGTGTGAAGTTTAATACAAACACGCGCTGGAACAATGACGGTTCCGGTGGCGGTGGCAACGGTGAAGAACGCAACACCGCAGTAATCACGGACTGCTGTATTGCCTCGTCACCGTTGCAGGAAATGATTTGTGCATTGGCCACGGTGCCCCCCGGCACCTGCTCGACCTGCACCTTGCAGCTCAGATCGGCCGGCGCGTTGGCCGGTTCATTCCAGTTGCTCTGCACTTTCTGCCTGACGAGCGCCGTCCATTGTTGCAACAACGATGCGCGGCGCGCATTGAGCGCGCCCTGCTCCACGGCGATCTCGCGCTGCAGCTCGGCCTGACGCTGGGCATTGCGCCGCTTCTTCGCGTCAGCTGCAGCCTGCGCCTTGAGCTTGGCGATGCGGTCCTGTTGGGCCTTTTCCGCCTGAGCTTGCTGCTGCAACTCCACCAGCTTGGTGTTCAATGCCTGCTGTGCCGCTGCCTGTTGCTGCTGGAGCTGCGTAAGCTTTTGTTGCTCCTGTTCGCGCTCCGCCTTCGCAGTCTGCGCCTGCTGTTCAAGTTTTTGTGCGGCTTCCTGCTTTTGTTGTTCCTGCGACTTCAGTAACGCCATCTGCTGATTGATAAGCTTCTGGTCTACTACGGTGGCCTGTACCGGCTGAGCGACCTGCGACGAACCACCCAGCGAGGGCAACGTGGAGTTGGTCCAGTGAAAGCTCAGGATCATCAGGGCCAGAAACGCGGCATGCAGCAGTACCGAATAAACCCAGGGCAACAGGCGTTGTGAGCGGGCGTGCATCACGGCTGCCGTCATGATTTGCCTGTGATTTCCACACGCGGGGGATTGTTGGGATTGGTCTCCAGACCCACGCTCGGCGCACCGGCCGCCTGCAGCAGGACCATGCCGCGCAGTACCGAATCGTAGCGCGCGTTCTGGTCGCCGCGCACCACCACGTGCGTGCCGGGCCTGAGTTTGAGCACCGCAGCGACCGTGGCCACTACCAGTTGCGCATCAATCGGCTGATCCGGATGCGCGCCGATATTGAGGTAATACCTGCCATCGGCCGTAACCGTAAGCACGACCGGTGTCTCGTCGGGTTTGAGGTCCAGCGGTTTGGCGTTGGCCTTGGGCAGGTTCACCTTCACACCTTGGCTCAACAAGGGCGCGGTGATCATGAAGATGATCAGCAGCACCAGCATCACGTCAATGTAGGGCACGACATTGATTTCGCTCATCACCCGCCGTTTGCCGCGCCGTCCGGCCATGCGCTGTTTACCCCTGCGCCGGCACGGCGCGTGCGCCTACGTGCCGCTGCAGGATGGTGGAAAATTCGTCGAGAAAACCGTCAAAGCGCGTTTCCAGGCGCTCCACGTGGTTGGCGAAACGGTTGTAGGCAATGACTGCGGGAATCGCCGCGATCAGGCCCATGGCGGTGGCGATCAACGCTTCGGAAATGCCCGGCGCCACCATGGCAATGGTGGCCTGCTGCACGTTGCCGAGACCGTGGAACGCATTCATGATGCCCCACACGGTGCCGAACAATCCGACGTATGGACTCGTGGAACCCACGGTAGCCAGAAATGAAAGGTGCTCCTCCAGCCGATCCACCTCGCGCAGTTGCGCCACGCGCATGGCGCGGCGCGAACCCTCGATGACCAGACCCTGCGCATCGCTCTGCTTGCGCAGACGCGCGAATTCGCCGAAGCCCGATTCAAAGATGCTTTCCATGCCGCTCTCCGCGCCGGAGCCGCTGATTTCCTTGTAGATGCTGGCAATCTCGCCGCCGGACCAGAAACGCTTCTCGAAGGTATCGGTGGCGAGCCGCGCCTCCTTGAGCATGCGGTGCTTGCGGAAGATTACCGCCCAAGACGCCAGCGAGGCTGCCACCAGAATGAGCAGCACGATCTTCACCACCAGGCTCGCGTGCAGGGCAATTTCCAGAAACGATTCCTGACCATTCATTTACTGCAGCTCCGCCGCGATTTCCCGCGGCCAGGGTTGGGGTTTGAAACTCGTGCTGTCCACGCACACCACACCGACTTCGGCGGAACACAGCTTCGCGTGCTCCGGGCCCAGGCGGTGGACGTCTTGCGCAAACGTCAGGCTGGCGCGCCGCCAGTACAGGATTTCCACGCTGACCGCCAGCTCGTCGTTGAAATGCGCGGGCTTATGATAATCGAGCTTCAGGGCAGTCACCACGAACAACACGCCCAAACGCCGGCGCAGGTCGTCCTGCTTGAAACCCAGATGACGCAACCATTCGGTGCGTGCGCGCTCCATAAACTTCAGATAATTGGCGTGATACACCACGCCACCCGCGTCGGTGTCCTCGTAATACACGCGCACCGGCCAAGTGAATACAGCGCATCGGGCCGGTACCGGTTTGCCGGTTACGCCGCCGTGACCAAGCTGCTTGCGTTTGGTTCCGTGCGCCACACATTCAGCCCGGAGCGCCGTCAAACATGTCCGCAGACGGATCGCGCGCCGGCGGCTTCAGGCCGAAATGCTGGTACGCGGCCTTGCTGGCCATGCGCCCGCGAGCAGTGCGCATCAAATACCCCTGCTGGATCAGGAACGGCTCGAGCACGTCCTCGATGGTGCCACGCTCTTCGCCGATGGCCGCCGCCAGACTGTCCACGCCCACCGGTCCGCCATCGAATTTTTCGATTACCGTCAGCAGCAGGCGGCGATCCAGTTGATCGAAACCGTGTACATCCACTTCCAGCAGATCCATGGCCTGGCGCGCCACCGCCGCCGTGATGCGGCCATCGGCCTTCACCTGGGCAAAATCCCGCACGCGGCGCAGCAACCGGTTTGCGATGCGCGGCGTGCCGCGCGCACGCGTGGCGATTTCACGCGCGCCGCCGGCGTCGCACGCCAGCGCCAGAATGTGCGCCGAACGCGTCACGATGCGCGCCAGTTCCTCGTGACTGTAGAACTCCAGACGCTGCACGATGCCGAAGCGGTCGCGCAAGGGCGAAGTCAGCAGACCGGCGCGCGTGGTGGCGCCCACGAGCGTGAACGGCGGAATGTCGAGCTTGATGGAGCGCGCCGCCGGCCCTTCACCGATCATGATGTCGAGCTTGTAGTCCTCGAGTGCCGGATACAGCACTTCCTCCACCACCGCGCTCAAGCGGTGGATCTCGTCCACGAACAGCACGTCACGCGGTTCGAGATTGGTGAGCAGTGCCGCGAGATCCCCGGGCCGCTCCAGCACCGGGCCGGAAGTCTGGCGCAGATTGACGCCCAGCTCATGCGCGATGATGTGCGCCAGCGTGGTCTTGCCCAGGCCCGGCGGCCCGAAGATCAGCACGTGATCGAGCGCCTCCTGGCGCTGGCGCGCGGCACCGATGAAGATTTCCATCTGTTCGCGCACCGCCGGCTGACCGATGTACTCGGCCAGCGTGCGCGGCCGGATGCTGCGGTCTATGGCCTCGTCCTCGGGCGTGGTCCGGGCCGCTACCAGGCGTTCGTCGGTCATCACTGCGGCATTAACCGGCGCGCGCCGCGTTCTGCAGTGCGCGGCGGATCAGTTCGGCACTGCTGATGCCGGTGTCTTTGATGGCCTGCAACATGCGGCCGGCTTCCGGCGGCTTGTAACCCAGGCTCACCAGCGCCGACAGGGCCTCGTCGCGCGCAGTCATCGGCGCGTTGCGGGTCACGGCGTCGCCGCCCGCATCCTCCAGGCGGTCGCGCATCTCCACCACCAGGCGTTCCGCGGTTTTCTTGCCGATGCCCGGCAGGCGCGTGAGCGCAGCGCTGTCGTTATCGCGCACACAACGCACGAAATTCTCCACGCTCACCCCCGAGAGGATGGTGAGCGCCAGCCGCGGCCCCACTCCGTTCACGCGTATCAGTGCGCGGAACAGGCGGCGCTCGGTTTCGGTGCCGAAGCCGAACAGCACATGCGCGTCCTCGCGCACCGCCAGATGCGTATACAGCATGACCTCGGCACCCGCCTCGGGCAGGCTGTAGAACGTGGACATCGGCGCCTCGACCTCGTAGCCCACGCCCTGCACGTCCACCAGCAGATGCGGCGGCTGGCGTTGCAGAATGCGGCCGCGCAGAAATCCGATCATCCTGCCTCCGCGAGCTGCCGGCGCAGCCGGCGGCTGTGCGCGTGACAGATAGCCACGGCCAGCGCATCGGCGCTGTCGGCCTGCATGCGGCCCTGCAGACCCAGCAGGATTTTGACCATGTGCTGCACCTGCTGCTTGTCCGCGCCGCCCTTGCCGGTAAGCGCCAGTTTCACTTCTCTCGGGGTATATTCGTACAATGGCAAATCCAGTTCCAGCGTGGCGCAAATCGCGGCGGCGCGCGCCTGCCCCAGTTTCAGGGCGCTGTCGGCATTCTTGTGCACAAAGGCCTTTTCTACCGCCAGTTCCCCGGGCCTGAACTCCGCCAGCACCGCGCCCACACCCTGGAAAATCCCGCGCAGGCGCGCACCGAAGTCGCTGCCGGCCACGCGGATGCAGCCGCTGGCCACGTGCCCGAGGCGCTGGCCGTCATAATCCACCACGCCGTAGCCGGTGAACAGCGACCCCGGGTCAATGCCGAGTATGCGCACCTCCGCCCGCTCACGAGGCCTTGAGCAGGGCCACGGGAAATTCGGCGTTGGAATACACCGCCTGCACGTCGTCCAGGTCTTCGAGCGCTTCCAGCAACTCCAGCACCGCCGGCGCTTGCTCAGCCGAGAGCTGCACCGCGCTGGATGCCCGCAGCGTGACCTCGGCGGATTCCGGCATGAGACCGGCGCTCTCCATGGCTTGCCGGACGTCGTGAAATACCGCCGGATCGGTGAGCACCTCGAAGCTGCCATCCTCGGCCGTCACGATATCCTCGGCGCCTGCCGCCAGCGCGGCTTCCATCAATACCGCTTCGCTGGTACTGGCTGCAAACCTGAGCACACCGCATTTGTTGAACAGATAACCGACAGAGCCGTCTGCTCCCAGATTGCCAGCATGCTTGGTAAACGCATGCCGTACCTCACCCACGGTACGCGTGCGGTTGTCGGTCAGGCATTCCACAATGATGGCCACGCCACCCGGCGCATAACCTTCGTAGCGCGCTTCTTCCAGCGCCGCACCTCCGAGTTCGCCTGCGCCGCGTTTGATGGCGCGTTCGATGGTGTCTTTGGTCATGTTGCCGCGCAGCGCGTTGTCCACCGCGAGGCGCAGGCGCGGATTGTGATCCGGAATGGGATCACCGTGGCGCGCGGCGGTCGTGATCTCGCGGATCAGGCGCGTGAACAACTTGCCGCGCTTGGCATCCTGGGCGGACTTGCGATGCTGGATGTTGGCCCACTTGCTGTGCCCGGACATGATTCACCGTCGCGCAACTCAGAAGCTCAGGTTCAGCCCCACCATGAAGGTGTTGTCCAGGGTTACCGTGCTGGTGCCGGTAAAGGCCGCGGACACGTGCCGGTAGCCGACGTACAGTTCGGCGTTACGCAGGATTTCATAGCCGGCGGTCACGCCGTACTGCAGGTAGCGATCCGCATTGTTGAAGGATACAACCTTGGGCGCCACGTACAGCTCACCACCAATCGTGAAACGGTTGTAGGTCGGCCAGGTGTAATTGAAATGCCCACCGAGAGCCAGCACTGTGCCATTGCCGTTGTACTGCTTGGGACTGATGAAGAACAGCTTGCCGCCCACCGCAAACACAAACGGCGAGCCCACCGGATTGGCGTTGCCGACCACGGTCAGACCGGCACTACCGATGTCCACGTAATCAGTGTGATGCAGGTAACCGACCTCGGCTTGCAACCCGGTGTTGGTGAGACCAGCCGCATAATTTATTGACGCGGCATTGCTGCCCAGATTGACGTTCAGGTCATTCGCCTGAGCAGCAAACGCGGCACACGCCGCCAGCATGAACACCATGAACAAACCGGCGCGGCGCACTAGCATGTCAAGCCTCCTCCAAATGAAAATCCAGGGACCACCTGTATATATGATAACGTCAATTGACCGACTTCTGCAGTATTGGCGCATGCATGTATGCTGCTCTGCGGTTTTGCATGCTGCGGCTGACACATCGGCGCAGCGCCATTCACACTCCGGCATGCTGGGCGGTCAACATCCGGCCCGAGCCACTCCGGATTACACGCACCGGCATCGTGCTCCAGACCGCCCCTGCCGCAGCGCCTGCGTGCTTGATCCCCACGCGCCGCTGAAGAATCATCGCCGTGCCGTACAGGTTGGAAACAAGCCATGCGCCAAAACCGCTTGATCCGCGGGCTCCGCCGGGGGGTTCCCTTCGGCACTCTCATGGACTACATTTCGCCCGTCCTACCACGAGGAACGGGTCATCCGAGGCCATACCCGCAGGCAGCCCAGACCCAATCTCATCGGCCGTGCCAGCCGCTTCCTCGGCTACATGCTGTTGTCGGTGATCCCCTTCCTGGCCGCGGGCTTCATCGTCTGGCACTACGGACATCGACCCGCGCCCTCCGCACCGCTGATCGCCCAGGCGAAACTGATCCCCATCAAACCGCCTTCCGCCACCGCGCTCGAAAACATTTTTTCCAGCCAGGACTATTCCTGGCCGCCGCAAGCTGCGGTTCCCCCGTACGCTATCCAGAGCCTGCCCTACGGATTCAACACCCTGGATCCGGAAGAGAAAAAAACCGTGTTTTTCCGCGCGCTCCTGCCCATGGTGCTGGCGGAGAACCTGCATATCTGGAATCAGCGGGTGTTTCTGCTGCAGCAGTTCGGTAACGGTCGCATTGACCCGTTGTCCGACGCCGGCCAGGAACTGGCGAGCATCGCCGAACAATACAAGGTCAGCGGCGACCTGAATGACCCCAAAGTGCGCGAAACGCTCCTGGGCCGCGTGGACATCGTTCCGGTGGCGCTGGTGCTGGCGCAGGCGGCACAGGAAAGCGGCTGGGGTACATCCCGCTTTGCGCTCGAGGCCAACAATTTGTTCGGCATCTGGACCTGGGACAGCGAACAGGGCAGCGTACCGGTCAACCGCCCCGGCGATGCCAATCACCTGGTGCGCGTGTACCCCGACCTGCAAAGTTCGGTGCGTGCCTATCTGCACAACATCAATATAGGCTTCGCGTATGTGGACTTCCGCAATATGCGCGCGCACATGCGCGCCACCGGCAAACCGCTGGACGCCTTCCAGCTGGCGGGCTCCCTGAACCGCTATTCGATTACCGGCAGCGCGTATATCGAAAATATCCGCGCCATGATCCGTGGCAACGAACTTGGCAAGCTCTCCGGGGTCACGCTGGACAATGCCGGCGGATGATGTCCCAGCCCGAGGGCCTATCGCACTTCATTGCTGCGCTTGCCGGCAGCAGTACATTGTTTGACCGTTCGTTCCTGATACGGAGATCAGCCATGCAATCCACTCTCTGGTTGGCGCTCATTACCGGTTTTTGCCTCAGCGCCGCCTGCGCGGCGGCGCGAGAAAATGAATTCGAACCAGCCGGATTGAACGCGCAATCAGTCCGGGAGTTTCCGGCACCGTGGCGGTGAATCGCCGCTGGTAACGGGAGCCAGGCGCAACACTGGCCGGACGTGTCGCAGCGGATTCATCGCCCCCGCTGCACGTTACCCGCACTCATCGTCGCCCGGCTGACACGCTCTGCCCCAGTGCGCCGCGTCGCTGCCACTCAGGGATTCGGCGGCAACAGCCAGATCTGGCTGTACCAGTAATAGCGCCCGTTGACCAGCGCGGTGCAGTTGTAACGCGTACGCCCGACGCTTACCGGCGTCGACGCCTCGATGGTAAACCGGGTGCGTGTCGCGTTCAGCCAGGTAACCAGCATGGGCGGCCCGTTCAGGTAACAATGCAATGCCCCGGGCGGCACGCGTCCGGGCACCAGACTCACTTCCAAGCGTGGCGGATTGTGGGCGGCAGTCACCAGCGGATTCCAGGGCTGCACCGACGCAATCGGCATCGGCAGACTGGCCGCATCCAACGCAAACTGGGATATGGCGCTGTACCCCTCCTCGATGGGAAAGCGCGGCAAGGCGCGTGTATCCAATGGCTCGCCGATGGCGCCGGCTTGCTGCCCGAAGGCGACATAGCCCAGCCCGGTGACCAGCTTGGCCAGATCCTGATCGTATTCGCCGTACGGATAGGCAAACAACTTGGGATCGGCATTGGTCCGGGGTCCAAGCTCCGCCTGCAAACGTGCCTGAGCTCCAAGGATGTCCTTGCGCACGCGGTCGGCCCAGGCGAGATCGGTCTCGCCCTTGTTGCGAAACGGCAGATGCGCATGATCCATGGTGTGATTGCCAAAATTCGCGCCGTGCTGCTGCATTTCGCGCAGCTCGTCCCAAGTCATGAAATCCGGCAGATGCTGGTCCACGGAACCGGTCTCGACAAACACCGTGAACGGCCAGCCGCGCGCCTTGAGCCGCGGATAGGCATACTCGTACACCGTCTGATAAGCGTCATCGATGGTGATGGCTACCACATGATCTGGAATCGCGCGGCCGGACTTGAGGTAATCCACGATCTTCGGCAGCGGCCACACCTGATAGTGATGCTGGGCGAGCCAGTTCAACTGCGCGTCGAAATCGCCGAGCGTGACATTGGTGGACGGATGGCGCGCGTCGCCGAAGCGGTGATACATGAACACCACCGCGTGTGAGGGCACGGCAGCCGGCGGCGATGGCGTTTGCGCCGCGGCCGTGAACGGCAGCAAGCCCAGAACTATTGCAGAAAACAGCTGGCGCATGGATGCAAACCTTAATCGCTGCGTCACAGATACGCAATGCAAAGGCAAACGGCCGTGAGCGCCCTGGCCGGCGCGGAAACGACGGCGTCAGCGGTTGAGCACGTGAATCGCGCGCTTGTCCACCGCCAGCGCGGCTTCGTGCATGGCTTCCGCAAGCGTGGGATGTGCGTGAATGGTGCGCTGCAGGTCTTCGGCGCTGGCGCGGAATTCCATGGCGGTCACGGCTTCCGCAATCATCTCGGAAGCCATGGGACCAAAGATGTGCACGCCCAGGATTTCGTCGCTGTCGGCCTGCGCCAGCATCTTCACCCGGCCGGTGCCTGCTTCCATGGCGTTGGCACGGCCGTTGGCGGCAAATGGAAAAGTTCCGGCCTTGTACTTCACGCCATGCTTTTTCAGTTCCTCCTCAGTCTTGCCCACCCAGGCGATTTCCGGCCAAGTGTAAATGACCGAAGGAATCACTTCGTAATTCATTTCCGCGACTTTGCCGGCGATCAGGTCCGCGACCATGATGCCTTCTTCCGAACCCTTGTGCGCCAGCATCGGGCCGCGTACGCAGTCGCCGATAGCCCAGGTGTTTTTCACGCCGGTGCGGCATTCCTCGTCCACCTGGATAAAGCCGCGCGGGTCGAGCTTCACGGCGCTGCCGTCTTCAATCAGGTTCTTCGTCGCCGGCCGGCGCCCCACCGCCACAATCAGCTTGTCCACCTCGATCGCGTGTTTGCCGTCCTTGTCCTCGTAATTCACCGTGACGCCGCTCTTGCCCTGGCTTGCGCCGGTCACTTTTGCGCCCAGGCGGATGTCGAGGCCCAGTTTGCGGAACTGGCGCTCCGCGTCCCTGGCAATCTGCTGGTCGGCCATGAACAGGAACTGCTCCATGGCTTCGAGCATGGTGACCTGCGCTCCCAGCCGGTGCCACACACTGCCGAGCTCCAG
>JAGWLP010000092.1 GCA_028864905.1 Gammaproteobacteria bacterium | reverse complement strand
GCCATGGGCACCGGTTACAGCCGCATCATCGGCAAGGATGAGGGCGGCGCGGGCGAGCCCAAGGATTTCTACGGCGTGGATGCCGACGTGGCCTCGTTCGCGCAGTTCATCCGCCGTTACCTGAGCGACAACGGCCGCTGGAACTCGCCCAAATACCTGTTCGGCGAGTCCTACGGCACGCCGCGCTCCGCGGCGCTGGTGAACTATCTTTCACAACGCGACGACGTTGACATGAACGGCGTGATCCTGCTGTCGTCGATCCTGGATTTCCGCACCGCGAGCTTCAACGCCGGCAACGATCTGCCTTTCGAGCTGTTCCTGCCGAGCTACACCGCAGTCGCCTGGTATCACCACCAGCTCCCCAACCAGCCGGCGGAGCTGCAGCCGCTCTTGCAACAGGTGCAGCAGTTTGCGCTCGGCGATTACGCGCGCGCGCTGGATGCGGGCAACACGCTGAGCACCAGCCAGTTCGACGCCATCGCGGAAAAGCTGCACACCTATACCGGCCTGAGCACCGCGTACATCGAGAAGGCCAACCTGCGGGTCAGCGCCAGCCAGTTCGAGCACGAGCTGTTGAACGACGACGACACTACCGTCGGCCGGCTGGATGCACGTTTCACCGGCCCGACCATGGATCCGCTGAGCGAAGTGGCCTACTACGATCCGCAATCCGCGGCCATCAGTTCCGCCTACGTGTCGGCCTTCAATCACTATGTGCACAACACGCTCAAGTTCGGCCGTGACCGTCAGTACCTCCCCGAGGCATTTCACAAGTGGGACTGGACGCACGAAAACCGGACCACCGGCCAAACCTGGCCGGGCACCCTGAATACGGCGGTGGACCTGACCGAGGCCATGAAATACAACCCGGATCTGCAGGTGCTGGTGAACAGCGGGTATTTCGATCTGGCCACGCCCTACTTTGCCACCGATTACACCATGGACCACCTGCCGCTGCCCAAGAACCTGCAAGGTCACATTCACATGGAGTACTACGACTCGGGCCACATGGTGTACGTGCACGTGCCGGCGTTGCAAAAGCTGCACGACAACAGCGCGGCGTTCATCCGGAGCACCGACAATCTGAAATAAGGGATTTCAATCAGGAAGAAATAAAACAGGGCTCTGCGGAGCCCTGTTTTTTTGTAACTTGGAGCATCCGACTAAACGAACATCGGTGACAAATCCCCTCGCGCGCAAAGCGCGCCCCCCTTTGCAAAGGGGGGGCGGGGAGATTTCAACAGCGCCGCGTAGTTAGCGTCGCGCATTTTGTTAGATGCTTTTGGAACCTGTCGCAAAATCGGTTCGCCCGCTGATCAAGTCAGGGGCAGGCTCTGAGCACAGCGCGGCAGGCGTGAAGTCGAAAGGTATGAGCTGGTGGGAATTCCAGTGTTTCGACTTCGCGGAGCATCGCTCCGCTACGCTCAGCACGAACGGTTCGAAATTTTGAGATTGGCTCCAGTCAGTTCTTGGCATCGGCCGCGAGCTTGCGGCTGCGCCAGTGGCCCCAGATGAGGATCAGAAAGCCGACGCCCGCGACCGCGCAAGCCGCCCATAGCGGCACCCCCGGCCGGCCGAGCAGCAGCGCGCCGCTCACCACCAGCGCGCCGCCCGCGACCGCGTGGTACACGTGGCGCACGCGGTGGCGTACTGAATCGCGCAGGCTCTTGAGCTCGTCGCTGTCCATGCCCACGCGCAACTTGCCCTCGGACAACTGCTCCAGAATCGTGTTGACCCGGCCCGGAGTCTCCAGCAACAGCTCGCGCAGCGCCGGCAGGTTGGCGCGCAGCCGTCGCAGCGTGGCCTTGAGGCCCATCTGCTCGCGCACCCAGTCTTCCAGAAACGGCTTGGCGGTTTTCCACAAATCCAGGTCCGGATACAGCTCGCGGCCCACGCCCTCGATATACAGCAGGGTTTTCTGCAGCAGCACCAGTTGCGGCTGCAGCGGCATGTTGAAGCGTCGCGCGGTCTGGAACAGCCGCAGCAGCAGATTGCCGAAGGAGATGTCCTTGAGCGGGCGGTTGAAGATCGGCTCGCACACCGTGCGGATGGCGCTTTCGAATTCGTTGACGCGCGTGCCGGCCGGCACCCAGCCGGAATCCACGTGCAGCTCCGCCACGCGCCGGTAGTCGTGGCGGAAGAACGCCAGGAAATTCTCCGCCAGATAGCGTTGATCGCTCTCCGTGAGCGCGCCCACGATGCCGAAATCCACCGCCATGTAGCGCGGATGCTTCGGGTCGTGCACGTCCACGAAGATGTTGCCGGGGTGCATGTCGGCGTGGAAGAAATTGTGCTTGAACACCTGGGTGAAGAAGATTTCCACGCCGTTCTCGGCCAGCCGCAGCATGTCGGTGCCGCGCGCCTTGAGCGTAGCCACGTCGCTCACCGGCACGCCGTGGATGCGTTCCATCACCATGACGTTGCGGCGGATGAGCGGCCAGTAAACCTCGGGCACATACAGCAGCTTCGAGCCCTCGAAATTGCGCTTGAGCTGGGCGGCATTCGCCGCCTCGCGCATCAGGTCGAGTTCGTCGAGGATGGTTTTTTCGTATTCCGCCACCACTTCGCGCGGCCTGAGGCGCCGCGACTCGTGCCAGTAGCGTTCCGCCAGCCCCGCCATCAGATGCAGCAGTTCCAGGTCCGCACGGATCACGCGCTCCACGTCCGGGCGCAGCACCTTGACCACCACCGCGCGGCCGTCCTTGAGGCGCGCACTGTGCACCTGGGCGATGGATGCCGAGGCCAGCGGTGCTTCGCTGAATTCCTCGAACACCGCGGTGACCGGCTGGTCGAGTGCCTTTTCCACGATCAGGCGCGCTGCGCGGCCCGGGAACGGCGGTACCCGGTCCTGGAGCTTGACGAGTTCGTCGGCGATGTCCTGCGGCAGGAGGTCGCGGCGCGTGGACAGCATCTGCCCGAATTTCACGAACACCGGCCCCAGGTCTTCGAGCGCACGCCGGATGCGTACGCCACGCGTGACGTCACGGCGCCGCAGCCAGTGAAACGGAGAAACATAGATGACGAAGCGCACCGGGCGGAAAATGTGCGCCGAGAGGATGATTTCATCCAGGCCGTGACGCGCCAGCACGAAGCTGATGCGCATGAGCCGCAGCGTCTGGCGCGGCGTGATCATGTGGATGTATTCCGGCTCGGCATGCGCACGCGCGGCCCGGCCCCCTCCTTTGCAAAATCCCCCTCTTTCCCCCTTTCATAAGGGGGGAGCTGGAGATTTTGGTATGGTAAGGCGTTCGCGGGTGTCATTGCGTCAGCCCTTGCGGTATTGTCCCGCCAGGCGCTGCACCCGCGCCGCCAGGCGCTCGGTGTCGTTTTTCAGCCGATCCACGCCATCGAGGAAGACCTCGACTTCGTGCCGCGGCGGCAGCGTGCTGCTTTCATACTGCAGGTACTCGGCGAGGTCCTGTGCCAGCCGCGTGCCGGCATCCCGGCCCCAGCGCAACAGGCCGCGCGCCAGGTTTCCGATCTGGTGCGCAGCGACGTCGCCCACGTAGCGCGACAGCAGTTCTTCCCAGTCGAGGTCCGCCTGCTTCAGCAGGCGGGAAAAGGTCTGGCCGGTTTCCGCATCGCCGTTCAACTCGATACCGCGCGGCGGGGCATCGCCGCGTTTCAGCGCGGCCTCCAGCAGCGCGAAACTCGGCGCGCGCACCGTCAGGTCAATCTTGCCCTCATGCGCGGCACGCACCGCGAGTCGTTCGGACTGCGACAGAAAATACAGCTTGAGCGGCAGCTCCTTGAGTTCCAGCGCGATGACTTTGCCATCGAGTCGCTTGAGGTCGCGCGCCGCGGCGCTCGATCCGGCCAGCGCCTGCTGCAGCGCCAGTTCCACGGCAGGCGCCAGCAATGCGCTAAGCGTCGGTGCGCTCACAGACGCCAACCGCGATGCAGCGCCACGATGCCGCCGCTCAGATTGAGATAGTCGCAGCGCTCGAAGCCGGCTGCCTGCAGCATGTGCTTGAGCGTTTCCTGATCGGGATGTACGCGGAT
>JAGWLP010000019.1 GCA_028864905.1 Gammaproteobacteria bacterium | reverse complement strand
TTCGTGCAGCGTGATGGCAAACAATACCGGCGGGGCCCAGATGATGATGAGCTGGATGAGGTTGAACTGACCCATCGACCCATTATACAGAGTCCGTTCGCGGCACCGCCCGGGCTTCAATGCAAACGACTGAACGGCACCGGGTTGCCGCGCCCGATGCGCACCACCACCGGTGCATCTCCGGACATATCCACCACCGTAGTGGGTTCGAAACCGCAGGGCCCGCCGTCAATCACCAGATCCACGGCATGCTCGAGCCGCGTGCGCATGTTCTGCGGATCGGTGAGCGGCTGGGCTTCGCCCGGCAGCATCAGCGTGGAACTCATGATCGGTTCGCGCAGCTCGGTGAGTATCGCCTGGGTAATCGGATGCGCGGGCACGCGGATGCCGATGGTCTTGCGCTTCGGATGTTGCAGGCGCCTCGGCACCTCGTGCGTGGCGGGAAGAATAAAGGTATAGGGGCCGGGCGTGTGCGCCTTGAGCAGGCGGAAGGTGGGATTGTCCACGCGCGCGTAGGTGGCGATTTCGGACAGGTCCCGGCACACCAAGGTAAAGTTGTGTCCCGGACCGGCGCCGCGAATGTTGCGGATACGCTGCATGGCGGTTTTGTCGCCCAGCATGCAACCCAGGGCGTAGCAGGAATCGGTGGGATAGATGATGACCCCTCCGGCCTTGAGAATTGCCACGCTGCGGCGCACAAGCCGCAGTTGCGGCGTCTGTGGATGGATGCTGAAAAACTGGCTCATGTTCCCCGGTCCATGCAGACGTCCGGCGGCAGCCCGGCGTGCGAATACGTTATGATATCGAACCTTGGCCGTGCAACGCCGTATGTCCGCCGTACTGGAATTCCTGCTGCTCGCTGCGTTCTTTGCGAGCTACCTGTGGAAAGGCATTTTCTTCGCCACCGGCGTGCTCATGGCCGGCAGCGTGCTGGTGCTGGCGATCTCCTGGTGGCACAGCCGCAAATTCGAAGCGCTGCCACTCGCGGTCACGATTCTGGCGCTGGTGCTGGGCTCTGTGACCCTGGTGTTTCACGATGCCGTGTTCATCAAATGGAAATTCTCCATCGTCGAATGGCTGTTCGGCGTGGTATTTCTGGTGACGCAATTCATGCGCCAGACCCTGACCGAGCGCATGCTCGGGGCACAGATACGCGTGCCGGCCGGAATCTGGCGCCGGCTGAATCTGCTGTGGGCGGCTTTTTTCATAGTGCTCGGCAGCGTCAATGTTTACGTCATTTATCATTACGACACCGCGGTCTGGATGGAATTCAAGATGTGGGGGTCCACGGGCGCGACGCTGGTTTTCGTGATTGCGCAAGCGCTGTACATGAGTCGCCACGTGCAGGTACAGAAGGCCTCCTGATGTGGTACGCGATCCTTTCGGAGGACGTAAACGGCAGCCTCGCGCGGCGCGGTCCGGCTCGACCTGCGCATGTGCAGCGACTCGAGACGCTCAAGCAACAGGGCCGGCTGCTGATCGCCGGCCCGCATCCGGCCATTGACGCGCCCGCGCCAGGTCCGGCGGGTTATTCCGGCAGTCTGGTGATCGCCGACTTTGCCTCGCTTGGCGAGGCGCAGGCTTGGGCGGACACCGATCCGTATGTGGCGGCCGGCGTTTACGCCAAGGTTGCCGTCAAACCGTTTCTCAAGACCCTGCCTTGAGCACCGCCGTGGATACCGCGCCTCTGGATCCGCGCTTGCATTACCTGCACACGCATGTGCAGGCTGAATTCCGGCCTCTGCAGCTGGATATCCGCGATGAGGGTGCGCAGCACGCCGGTCACGCGCATGCCGGTCGCGGCCACTATTCCATGCGCATCGTGGCCGCCGCGTTTGCCGGCAAGGACCGCCTGCAGCGCCACCGCATGATTTACGCGGCGCTCGGCAATCTGCAGCAGGCCGATATTCACGCACTCAGCATTCAGGCACTCGCGCCCGACGAATCTCATTGATGTTTTTCACCCACGAGGACTCTCTATGCGTATTGCACTTCGTTCCCTGACCTTGATTGCCGCGGTCGTGATGCTGGCCGCCTGTGGCGGCCAGCAGAATTCGGCGGACACCTCCACGGTGCTGGCCACCGTCAACGGCGTGCCGATCACCAACGACATGTTCCGCGCCTACGTGCGCAGCTTGGCGGGCGGCCAGGAGCCGCAACTCGACGCCCAGCGCCACCAGTTGGTGCTCAACCGCCTGATCGATATGCAGGTGCTGGCGCAGGCCGCACAGAAATCCGGCCTGGAGAAACAGGCGACCGTGGCGGCGGATCTGAAGATCCAGCGCACTGGTCTGCTTGCCCAGCAACTCGTGCAGCAGTACCTGACCCAGCATCCGGTCACCGAAGATCAGATCAAGTCGGAATACGCGGCGCGCACCAAGTCCATGCCCGGTACCGAGTACCGCGCACGCCACATCCTGGTAGCCAGCGAGCAGCAGGCCAAGGACATCGTCAACCAGTTGAACCATGGCGCCAACTTCGCCACGCTCGCGAAGAAATATTCCACGGACGCCAGTGGCAAACAGGGCGGCGAGCTCGGCTGGTTCAGTCCGGATCAAATGGTACCGGCATTCTCCGCCGCGGTTGCCAAGCTCAAGAAGGGTGAATACACCCGGGAGCCGGTGCACACCCAGTACGGTTGGCACGTGATCCAGCTGGAGGACACCCGCAGCATGCCGCCGCCGAGCCTGGATTCCGTGCGCGATCAGCTCACCAACGGCCTCGAAGGCCAGGAAGTCGAGGCCTACGTGAACAAATTGCGTCAGGATGCCAAGGTCGTCGTGACTACGACCAGCGCAGCCAGCAATGCTCCGGCACCGAGCGCGACGCGCGCACCTGCCGCGGGAACCAAGCACTGATTACAGTCGCTTGGCATCAAGCAGATGGAAACGGCCAGCGCAGGCTGGCCGTTTCATTTGTGCGCCGGGCGATCAGTGCTGTTGCTGGAGTTTTTCGAATGCCGCGCGTATCTGTTCCAGTCGCGCGCGATTGGCGCCCACGTCGAACAAGCCGAGCTGAGCGATGGAACGGAGTTCAATCACGTGGCGTTCCGGCACCAGGTAAAACTCTACGTCATCTACCGCATTCGCGGGCTGATAGTAATACTGCGCGGCGCGCTCCGCGGGATTGCTGATGGGATATTCGACACGCAGATAGTTACGGTGGTTGGACACGATGCGTGCCTGGCCCACTGCATTGATGGCTTGCAGCAGGTCGGCGCTCGCCTGGGCGCGGGTGCTCGTATACGTCAGCGGCGCGATGTGCAAGGCGGGATCGGTGTCGCCGGACGACACGCAATCGCGGTTGGATGGACAGGGCGCCAGTTGTCCCTCGCGCACGCCATACATGGGCGTGAGGATGGCGGTGCATGACGCCAACAGCAGTGCCACTATCAGCAATGGAATGTTCGCGCCCGCGCGCACTTTCAATCTCCGATAACTTCACCGCGCAAAATTGCGGGGATCATTCTATATCCAGGTTACGCATCCGGCATCAGGAATCGAGCAGATCCCGGAGTTGAGCTTCACTCAACTCGCGCACACCGAGCCTGCGCGCTTCGGCCAGCTTGGAGCCCGGCTCCGTGCCCACGACCAGGTAATCGGTATTGCGGGAAACGCGGCCGGCGACCTTGCCGCCCAGCGCCCGGATGCGTTCCGTGGCCTGCTCACGGCTCATGCCTGCCAGCGTGCCGGTCAATACGAAACTCTTGCCCTGCAGGCGCCCTGCTTCCGCGCGGCGCCCAGAGCCTTCCGGCCAATGCACTCCGGCCGCGCGCAGCGCCCGAATGACCGACTGATTATGCGGTTCGCCAAAGAACTGAGCCAAACTGGCGGCCGCTTCCGGACCGATATCCGGAACCTTGCGCAACTCGTTATTAGCCAGGTTTTTGGTGAGCGTACGGTCTGTGCCGGCACGGGCCTGCTTGAGACTGCTCGCATATTGCAGCGCTGCATGCTGCAAAGCATCGAGACTGCCGAAGTGGTCTGCCAGAGTCTGCGCCGTCACCTCTCCCACTTCGGGTATGCCGAGCGCGTACAAAAAGCGCGCCAGTGTGGTGGTTTTGCTCTTGGCAATCGCGGTGAGCAGATTCTCCGCCGACTTGTCGCCCATGCGCTCCAATCCGGCCAGTTGCGCATGCTGCAGCGCGTAGATGTCAGCCGGCGAATGCAGCAATTTTTCCGCAATCAGCTGTTCCACCAGTTTTTCGCCCAGGCCCTCGATATCGAGCGCGCGCCGGCCCGCGAAATGCAGAATGGCCTGTGCCAACTGCGCAGGACATGCCAGGCGGCCGGTGCAGCGCCACGCCGCCAGCTCCTCGATGACGGTCTTGCCCTGCCTGGTGCGCTCGCGGGTTTCGCGTTCCACGTGTGCGCCGCACACCGGACACCTCGCGGGTACCTTTATTGGCTGCGTGCCCGCGGGACGCTCGCTCAGCACCACGCCCACGATCTCTGGAATCACGTCGCCGGCGCGGCGCACGATTACGGTGTCGCCGACGCGCACATCCTTGCGCAGCACCTCGTCCATGTTGTGCAACGTGGCATTGCTCACGGTGGCGCCGCCCACGAATACCGGTTCCAGCCGTGCTACGGGCGTCAGGGCGCCGGTGCGGCCTACCTGGAACTCCACCGCCTTGAGTAAGGTCGTGGCTTCCTCGGCGGGAAACTTGTGCGCCACCGCCCAGCGCGGTGCGTGCGCCACGAATCCGAGACGCTGCTGCCAGTCGAGCCGGTCAACCTTGTAGACCACGCCGTCAATCTGATACGGCAGACTGGCACGCTTGCCGGCCAGAGTGTGGAAATACTCCAGGCAACCCTGCACGCCGTGCACCACGCGGTTCTCGGGATTGGTGCGCAGCCCCCAGTCGCGCCAGCGTGCCAATACCCGGCTGTGGGTATCCAGCCATGCGCCGTCGCGCACTTCGCCCCAGGCATAGGCAAAAAATTCCAGATTGCGCGCGGCAGTGACGCGCGAATCCAGTTGCCGCAGACCGCCGGCCGCGGCATTGCGCGGGTTGGCAAAGATTTTTTCACCGCGTTCCAGTTGGCGGCGGTTGAGTTCCTCGAACGCCTGCTTCGGCATGTAGATTTCGCCGCGCACTTCCAGTGCCGCGGGGTAACCGCGGCCTTGCAGGCGCAGTGGAATCGACGCGATGGTGCGCACGTTCGGCGTGACGTCCTCGCCCACGCTGCCGTCGCCGCGCGTGGCGCCGCGGCTGAGCACTCCATGCTCGTAAGTCAGGCTGATCGCCAGGCCATCGAGCTTGGGTTCGGCCGCGTAGGCGACCGGCCCATCGTCTCCCAGGCGTTCGCGCACGCGCGCGTCGAACGCGCGCACTTCGTCGTCACTGAAGGCGTTATCCAGCGACAGCATCGGCACTACGTGGCGTACTTCGCCGAATTCCTTGAGCGGGGCTGCGCCCACGCGCTGGCTCGGTGAATCCGGCGTGCGCAGATCGGGAAATGCACGCTCCAGTTCCAGTAATTCGCGGAACAGCTTGTCGTATTCGCTGTCGGGAATTTCCGGCGCGTCCAGCACGTAATACAGGTAATTGTGACGATGCAGCGCGTCGCGCAGGCTGCGCAGCCTCTGTTCGGCGCCCTGCCGGTCGCTCATGCCGCAAGTCTCAACACGATGCGCATGCCGCGGCCTGCGGCTCAGTCCGGAAATGACGGGTGCTGCTGGAAATCCAGGATGCGCTGGCGGATCTGCTGGGCCGATTCCGGAGTCAGCGGCTGGCGCCGCTCGTCCAGCACCGTTCCACCCAGCACCCGCGCCAGGTTGCGCGCCGTGGCCAGCATGTCGGCGCAGGCTGCCACACCGTCCTGCGGGCCGGGCAGCACGAGAAACAGCGTCAGCCCGGGCAGTCGCTGGTGGGACAGGCGTTCCGGCAGCAACACTCCGGGCTCCACCAGGCTCGCCACGCTGAACACCGGGGTTTGTTGCAGGTCCTCGGTGACGCGGTGAAACACCTGATACTGGCCGTAGTGCAAGCCGTTGACTTGCAGTGCCTTGAGGACCTGCGCGCCGTCGAATCCGTCGGGTTCCGCACCCATCACATGCAGCGCGAGAATCAGTTGGCGAGCCCCCGGTTCCGGTGTGCCGCCGGGCGGCTTTGGCATTGGCGCGGGATGAGGCGTCAAGGTTTCCTCCGCGGTCGCCAGCGTCGCACCCTCATCCAGGCTGGGTTCCGTGCGCGCCAGCTCCGCACGGCGCTGCCGGCGCTGGCGCGACAACAGATAGACCAGCACGATGAATACCACACCGATGAGCAGAATGATCAGCCGCAGTTGCCACATCTTACATGGCCGCGATGCGCACCGCTTCGTCCACGTCCACGTCCACGAGCCGCGATACCCCCGGCTCGCTCATGGTCACGCCGATGAGCTGATTGGCCATCTCCATGGTCGTCTTGTTGTGCGTAATGAACACGAATTGCACGCGATCGGACATGCCGCGCACCAGATCGCCAAAACGGCCGATGTTGGCCTCGTCCAGCGGCGCGTCCACTTCGTCGAGCAGACAGAACGGCGCCGGATTCAATTCGAAAATGGCAAATACCAGCGCCACGGCGGTGAGCGCCTTCTCGCCGCCGGACAACAGGTGAATGGTGCTGTTGCGCTTGCCGGGCGGGCGCGCCATGACGGTCACGCCCGCGTCCAGCAGCTCCTCACCGGTCAGCTCCAGATAGGCATGGCCGCCGCCGAACAGTTTCGGAAAACTGCTCTGCAATCCGGTATTCACCTTGTCGAAGGTTTCCTGGAAGCGTGTGCGGGTCTCACGATCGATTTTGCGGATCGCCGCCTGCAGCGTTTCCAGTGCCTGGTTCAAATCCGTGAGTTGTGAGTCCAGGTATTGCTTGCGCTGCGCCTGCTCGCTGTATTCCTGGATTGCCGCCAGATTGATAGGGCCGAGGCGTTCGATGCGTTGATTGGCCGCGGCCAGCTTTTCGGTCCAATCCGCAATGCCCGCACCGCCAGCCAGACCGGACAGCAGCGGCGCGAGCTCATAGCCGTCGGCACGCAACTGTTCCTCCAGTGTGCTGCGGCGCACGCGCGCTTCCTGGATACCGAGCTGCAATTGCTGCAGCTGTTCGCGCAGTTCCTCGGCGCGATGCTCACTTACCTGGCGCAGCTGTTCGAGTTTGCGCACCTGGTCGGCCATGGACTCAACCTGACCGCGCGCCGCGGCCAGTTCACTATCCATGTCCGTACGCCGCCGCAGCAGGCTTTGCAGTTCGCTCTCCTGCTGACCCGCGGGCGCGGCTGCATCCTGGATGGCTTGCCGTAATGCCGTGGCGCGCGTATCCATCTGCGCAAGCTGTGCCTGCATGCGCTCCAGATTCTGGCGCGTGGAATCACGCGTGGAGCGCTGCGCCTCGAACTTGAGCGCCAGGCCATGCCGGGTTTCGGCATCCTGCAGGGCGCGCGCGCGTGCTTCCTCGGTGCGGCGGCGCAGTACATCGCGTTCGGTCTGCAGTGGTGTGCGCTGCGACTCCAGCGCCTGCACCCCGTCCTGTGCCGCGTGCAAGTCGGTGCGCGCAGCCTGCAATTCGGCTGCAACCGTTTCCAGTTGCCGGTTCAAATCGGCGAGTTCGACATCCAGTTGCACAGTGCGCTGTTCCAGATGCTGCAACCGTTCCCTGGCGCCCTGGTGTTGCGCGCGCAGGTCCGCCTGCTCGCCGGCGGCTTGATTGAGGCTGTCCTGCAGCTCCTCGCGCTGCGCCTCGAGTTCCCGCATGCGGCGGCGCGCGCTTTCCTGGCGCGCAGCCTTACCGGTCACTTCGCGTTCGATGTTGGCCAGCTGCGTCTGGTGCTGCTTGAGTTCCTGGGCGCGTGCCAGCACACCCGCGCGTTCATCCTCGCCGCGGATGACCCGCAACCAGTGGCGCCCGAGCCAGAGACCGTCGCGCGTAATGACCGATTCGCGCGCGGACAGTCTGGCGCGCATCGCGAGCGCGGCCTCAAGGTTCTCTGCCGTGTGCACGCTCCCCAGCCAGTCGCTCAGATCGATCGGGCCTTCGACTTTGCCAAGCAGGCTGTCGCGGTCGCCGGAGCCGGCCTTCCCGGCCTTTTCCACAAATGAGAGCGAGCCTCCGGTGAGGCTGGCCAGTTTCGCGGCGGCGTCGGCAAACTGGTCCACGCATACCGCTTCCAGGTGGTAGCCGAGCACGGTTTCCACCGCTCGCTCCCAGCCGGGCGCAACATTGATGAGTTCCGTCAGGCGCGGTTGGCCGTCGAGCTTGCGCTGCCTGAGCCAGTCGGAAACCTGGGCGCGGCTCTTGCCGAGCGCCGCCTGTTGCAGCGCGTCGAGCGAGGCCAGGCGCCCGCGGTGATCTTCGAGCTGACTGCGCAGAGCATGCAGTTCGGTGCTGAGTTGCTGATCGCTCTCCCGCAGCCCTTCGAGTTCGCGTGTTGCCTGTTCGAGTTCGGTTTGCAGGCGAGTGCGCGTGGATTCCGCCTGCTGGATGGCCTCATCCAGCGCGTCGATGCCCGCCTGATCTGCATCCGCGGACAGTCCGGTGCGTTGCTCCTCCAATTTGTCGCGCCGCTGCAGCCCCTGACCGCGCTGGCGCTCGAGGTGCTGAATGCGCGTGCGCGCGACTTCCGCGGCCTGCGCCTTGTCACCCGCTTCATGATTGAAGGCTTCCCAATGCTCCTGCCACACCTGGAGCGCGCGCTCGGCCTCCGCCAGCGACTCCGAGGAGCACTGTTCCCCGGCCAGTGCCTGAGTGTGCGCCGGCTCAAACGACGCCAGCGCAGCATCCGCACGTGCAATCTGTTCGCGGTCACGGTTTATGTGACCTTCGATTTCCTGACGATTGACCCGCAGACTGTCGAGGTCCTGCTGATGCTGGCTGCGCGCCTCGCGCAGGTGCTGCAGTGACTGCTCCAGTCTGGCGGTGGCAGTCGCCAACTCGTAGGAACGGGCCTGCACCTGGGTCAGACTGTCGCCGGCTTGGGTGTGCTGTTCCCGGGTCTTTTCCAGCCCGCTCTCGATGCCGCGCTGCTCGGCAATCGCGGCCTCCAGGCGGGTTTCATGTTCACGAATAATGCCTTCCTGGCCGCCTACTTGCTCGTCCAATTCGCGCCAGTGCAGTGCCTTGAGTTCGGCTTCCAGGCGGCGCTTGTCCTCGTTCAGGGATTTGTAACGCTCGGCGGCCCGCGCCTGCCGGTGCAGGTGCTCGATTTGCTTGCTGACCTCGTCGAGCACGTCGTTCAGGCGTTCGATGTTCTCGCGCGTCGCATGCATGCGGCTCTCGGTCTCGCGACGCCTTTCCTTGTAGCGGGAAATCCCGGCGGCCTCTTCCAGAAACACGCGCAGTTCCTCCGGCTTGGATTCCACCAGGCGCGTAATCGTGCCCTGCTCGATGATGGCGTAGCTGCGTGGCCCGAGTCCGGTGCCCAGGAACAGGTCGGTGACGTCGCGGCGGCGGCAACGGGTATTGTTGAGGAAATAATTGGAGGTGCCGTCGCGCACCACTTCGCGCCGCACCGAGATTTCCGCGTAATTGGCGAACTGGCCGCCGATAGCGCCATCGGAGTTGTCGAACAACAGCTCGATGGAGGCGGCGCTCACCGGCTTGCGGGCGCTGGAGCCGTTGAAGATCACGTCCGCCATGGAGTCGCCGCGCAACTGTTTGGCGGAGAGCTCGCCCATCACCCAGCGCACGGCATCGATGATGTTGGTCTTGCCGCAGCCGTTGGGGCCGACTATGCCCACCAGGTTGCTGGGCAGGTGGATGGTGGTCGGGTCCACGAAGGATTTGAATCCCGACAGTTTTATTTTGCTGAGCCGCATGCTGAATGGTGCCGCCAGGTGCACTGCCGATCCTGGCCGCGTAGTGTAAAGTATTGGCGCCTGAAAACGCAGTAGCCGACATGCCCGCCGTGCCCAGCAAAAATCTCGAGACTTTTCCCAATCCGCATCCGGGTCGCGACTACACGATCCGCGTCCGCATCCCCGAATTCACCTGCCTGTGCCCGCGCACCGGCCAGCCGGATTTTGCCGAGTTGCTGCTGGAGTACGTGCCCGCCGAGGTATGCGTGGAACTCAAGGCGCTGAAGCTCTACATCTGGAGCTACCGCGACCAGGGTGCGTTTCACGAGGACGTCGCCAACCGCATCCTCAATGATCTGGCCGCGGCGCTGAGTCCGCGTTTCATGCGGCTCACGGCACAGTTCAACGTGCGCGGCGGCCTGTACACCACCGTGGTCGCGGAGCACCGCCAAGCCGGCTGGCAGAGCCCGGCGGCGGTTACGTTGCCCTGACGGTGCCATGCTTGAGGAATTCTCCCACGGCGCGCGCTGTCTGTTTCAGGGTTTCTCCTGGCTGACACGCCCCGGCGTACGGCGCTACGTGGTTCTGCCGTTGCTCATCAACCTGCTGCTGTTCGCCGCCGCCATTGCCCTCGGCACGCACTACTTCGGCGCCTGGTTGCACCACTGGATTTCGGGTCTGCCGCACTGGCTGGCGTGGCTCACCGCCGTTCTGTGGGTGGTATTTGCACTGGCCGCAGTGGTGGTGCTGTTTTACGCCTTTGCCCTGCTGGCCAACGTCATTGCTGCGCCCCTGGATATTTTCCTGGCCATGCAGATCGAGGCCAGGCTCACCGGCCGGCGTCCCGAGACCGGGCGCAGCCTCGCCATGGACATCGTCGTGGGACTGCGTAGCCAGCTTCAGCGCCTCCTGTACCTCGCATGGCGCATGCTCCTGATCGCGGTTGTGGGCCTGGTATTGCTCTTCGTGCCGTTGTTCGGCGCGCTCACTCCCCTGCTGTGGTTCGTGTTCACCGCCTGGACGCTGGCCATCGTGTATTCGGATTTCCCGCTCAGCAACCGGGGCGTAACGTTTGTCGAACAACGCCGCCTGTTCAGGCAAAAACACGCACGCCTGTTCGGATTCGGCGTGGCCACGGCGCTCTGCACCATGGTGCCGGTGGTGAATTTCATCATCATGCCGGCGGCGGTCGCCGGTGCCACGCTCATGTGGACCGAGTCCCGGGCGTCAAGCTCCTGAATCCCGCCGTAACCTGATTGCCGCCAGCGCGTTTTTCGCCAGATGCAACTTGCCTCGCACGGCGCAATCCGGTATAAACTGCGCCGCTTTATCTCAAGGTCAACGGGAGTTTTGCATGCCGGCCAGGACCAAAGCCGCGGTTTCATCCAAAGCTGCAAGAAAGCCAGCCGGCAAGGCCGTACCCAAGGCCAGCCTCAAGAAAGCTACCGCCAAACCCGCCGCCCGCCCGCATCGCCGCAGGTCCGCGGCCGACGGTTTCATGGGATTCACGCCCTATCCTCTCAAGAAGGGCGAGCCCTACATGAACGAAAATCAGCGGATGCATTTTCGCAACATCCTGCTGGGATGGAAACGCGAGCTGATGGAGGAAGTGGACCGCACCGTGCACCACATGCAGAACGAGGCGGCCAACTTTCCGGACCCCAATGACCGTGCCACCCAGGAATCCGAGTTCAGCCTGGAGTTGCGTACCCGCGACCGTGAACGCAAGCTCATCAAGAAAATCGACGAGGCCTTGGCTTCGGTGGAAGCCGGCGAGTATGGCTACTGCGATTCCTGCGGGGTGGAAATCGGCATCCGCCGGCTGGAAGCGCGCCCCACCGCAACCCAGTGCATAGACTGCAAGACTTTGGACGAAATCCGCGAAAAGCAGATGACCGGCTAACCACGGACACGCGCACCGCGTGCCGGTTCGACTTGGAAGACGCTCCGTAACTGGACGCAGCCCGCAGTACGCCGCACCCGGAACAGGTTCCCATTTCCTCCGCTCCCATTTTTGCGCCACCTTACAAGGGCCGGTTTGCGCCCTCGCCCACCGGACCGCTGCATTTCGGCTCGCTGGTGGCCGCGCTCGGCAGTTTCCTTGACGCCCGCGCTCACGGCGGTCAGTGGCTGTTGCGTATCGAGGACCTGGATCCGCCGCGGGAGCAAATCGCCGCGGCTGACAAAATCCTGCGCAGCCTGGAAATCCATGGTCTGCACTGGGACGGTCAGGTGCTGTATCAGCATGCACGGCTGGCTGAATATGAGGCTGCCGCTGCCAGACTTCGGGCTGAGGGCTGGGCATACCCCTGCGCCTGCAGCCGGCGGGAAATTGCCGACAGCAGCGTGCGCGGCTTGGAGGGTCCGGTCTACCCGGGCACCTGCCGCCACGGCGTGCCGCCTGACAAACCCGCACGCGCGCTGCGCATCCGTGTTCCCGACGGTGAGACTTTGTCCTTCGAGGATCGCCTGCAGGGAGTCATGCACCAGGACCCGGCGCGGGAAATCGGTGATTTTGTGATCCGCCGCGCCGACGAATGCTTTGCCTATCAATTGGCCGTAATCTTGGACGACGCGGTCCAGGATATTTCCCACATGGTGCGCGGTGCCGACCTGCTGTTATCCACGCCCCGGCAGATGTGGCTGCAACACCGGCTGGGCTTGCCGACACCTTCTTATATGCACCTGCCTGTGGTGGTGACCCGGGCTGGCGAAAAATTGAGCAAACAAACCGGGGCCCAGCCGCTTGCCGACACGCAACCCGGAGAGAATCTTTTCAGGGCGTTGGAATTCCTGGGCCAGGATCCTCCGTTGCAATTGCGCCACGCCTCGCCGACAGAACTCCTGCCTTGGGCGAGCGGGAATTGGCAGCCTGACCGGTTGCGCGGTATATTGACGGCAATGATTACACAAGAAAACACCTGAATATATGTTAGCAAGTAATTGATATACATGAAGAATAATTACGCATTTAGCCGCAGTGCAGAGACCGGGGTCACCCAACACAACAAGCGCGGCACCATTGTTGCCAGTGCCTTCAAACCGAGCCGGCTCCTGCGCAACCGCCACCTGCAAACCATTCTCCCCAACATCGTCTATCCCGGTGCACGGCCACAGCTGCGGCGTGAACGTCTGGAGCTTCCGGACGGGGATTTCATCGACGTGGACTGGACCCTGGGCGGGAACGGCCCCATCGTCATCGTATTGCATGGCTTGGAAGGATCGATCAAGTCACATTACGCCGCACGCATCATGCGCCGCATCCGGCGGCTTGGCTGGCGCGGTGCGCTGCTGAACTTCCGCGGATGCAGCGGTCAACCCAACCGGCTTCCCATCGGCTACCACTCGGGTTTCACTCAGGATCTGGAATATTTCACCCGCCTCCTCAAACAGCGTGAACCCGCCACGCCGCTCGCTGCGGTAGGCTATTCGCTGGGCGGCAGCGTGTTGCTCAAATGGCTTGGTGAAAGTCCGAACAGCCACCGCCTGCTCACGGCGGTCGCCATATCGGTGCCCTTCGATCTCACCGAGGCTTCCAATACCGTTGAGCACGGCGTCTCGAAAATCTACAAATGGAGCCTTCTCGGCAGGATGCGGCGTTCGACGACACGCAAATTCAAGCAGGTCAAGGCGCCGTTTCTACTGCCCAAGGTGCACAAGCTGCGCAGTTTCAGGGATTTCGACAATGCCCTGACGGCACCGTTGCACGGTTTCCGCGATGCGGATGATTACTATGCCAACTGCAGCAGCCGGCAGTATCTCAGGAACATCACGGTACCTACACTGGTCCTGCATTCCAGCGACGATCCTCTGATGACGCCCGCTTCAGTGCCCAGCGAATCGGAACTTTCGCCGGCGGTGACGCTCGAACTCAGCCACAAGGGCGGCCATGTGGGTTTCGTGAATGGCTCGCTGCTGCGTCCCAACATGTGGCTGGCGGAACGTATCAGCCGGCACTTGATCCAGACCTTGCCGCGCGCTTGAGCATCATGGGAGGATTTATGCGATTGCATTTCACGTGCGCGCTTGCTCTCGGGCTGTTGCTGGCACTGAGCACGGCCTCACCGGGGCTATTTGCGGAAAACACTTCCCAAACACCCGTCGCCGGGGCGCCACTCGATCAGGCCTCCATTGCCGAGCTGCACCAGCGCCTACTGAACGGCTCACTCAACGTACAGGAGCTGACACGGTATTTTCTGGACCACATCGCCAAGCTCGATCAGGCCGGTCCGCACGTGAATTCGGTCATCGAGGTCAACTCCGACGCGCTCGAGATTGCACGCCAACTGGACGCAGAGCCCAGGAGCCTGGCACGCAGCCAGCCGCTCTATGGCATACCCATCCTGCTGAAGGGCAACATCGACACCGGTGATCGCATGCTGACCACTGCCGGCTCGCTCGCGCTGATGGGCGCGCCCGCATTGCGGGACGCCACGCTGGTCGCGAAACTGCGCAAGGCCGGTGCGGTGATCCTCGGCAAGACCAATCTCAGCGAATGGGCCAACTTCCGCTCCGAGCATTCCACCAGCGGCTGGAGCGGTGAAGGCGGTCTTACGCACAATCCCTATATCCTTGACCGCAACGCCTGCGGATCCAGTTCCGGATCGGCAGCCGCGATAGCCGCCGGCTTCGCCACCGTTGCCATCGGCACCGAAACCGACGGCTCCATTGTCTGCCCCTCCTCCGTCAACGGCGTGTTCGGCATCAAGCCGAGTCTCGGGTTGGTGAGCCGTGCCGGCATCATTCCCATCAGCCACAACCAGGACACCGCCGGTCCCATCGCCCGCAGCGTGGCCGATGCCGCGGCGGTGCTCACGGTCATTGCCGGCAGCGACCCCCGTGACCCGTACACGGCCGGCGCCAACAAACACGTCGCCAATTACAGCCGCTTCTTGAATGCAGGTGCGCTCAAAGGCAAGCGCATCGGCGTGGTGCGCGCACTGGCCGGCTACGATCCCAACGTGGACCGCATCCTGGACCATACCGTCGCGGTACTGCGCGCACACGGCGCCGTCGTGATTGACCCGGTCGTCATTCCGCATCTCGACGCTTACGGCAAAGCCGAACAGACCGTGCTGCTCTACGATTTCAAGCACGATCTCAACGCCTACTTCGCCACGCGCAAAGGCTTGGCGGTGCACAATCTCGCGGAGCTGATCGCGTTTGACAAGGCGCATGCGACTCAGGAAATGCAATGGTTCGGCCAGGATGAATTCATCGCGGCCGAAGCCAAGGGCCCGCTCACCGACAAGGCTTACCGGGATGCGCTTGCCAGGGACAAGCGCTTGGCTGGACCTGAAGGCATTGATGCTGCGATGACAAAATCCAAACTGGATGCCCTGCTCGCGCCCACGACCGGACCCGCCTGGACCACCGATCTGGTGAACGGCGACCACGTGATCGGCGGCAGCTCCTCGCCCGCCGCGGTGGCCGGCTATCCCGACATCACTGTACCCGCAGGTTTTGTCCACTGCCTGCCGGTCGGCATGAGCTTCTTCGCCGGCAAGTGGAGTGAACCCAAGCTGATTGGTATCGCCTATGCCTTCGAGCAGGCCACGCGCGTCTATCGGCCGCCGCAGTTCCTGGCCAACGTGACCGACTGCAATCAGCAGATCGACTCACCATACCCATAAACGGCGCCCAAAAAACAGAGGGCCTTGCGGCCCTCTTTGTATTTCCAATCAAATTCCTTAATTAAGCAGCATCCACGGCCTTCATGCTCAGGCGGATGCGGCCCTGCTTGTCCACTTCCAGCACCTTGACGTTGATGACGTCGCCTTCGTGCAGCTTGTCGCTCACGCGCTCGACGCGCTCCTCGGAAATCTGCGAGATGTGCACCAGGCCGTCGCGCCCCGGCAGGATGGTGACGAACGCGCCGAAGTCCATGAGCTTGACGACTTTGCCGCGATACACGTGACCGACTTCCACATCGGCGGTGATTTCCTCGATGCGATGCTTGGCTCTTTCGCCGGCGGCTTTGTCCACCGAGGCGATCTTCACGGTGCCGTCGTCCTCGATGTCGATGGTGGTGCCGGTTTCCTCGGTGAGTGCGCGGATCACGGCGCCACCCTTGCCGATCACGTCGCGAATCTTGTCCGGGTGGATCTTGATGGTAATGATGCGCGGCGCGAATTCGGACAGTTCGGCGCGCGGCTGGGCGATCACGGCGTTCATCTTGCCGAGTATGTGCAGCCGGCCATCGTGCGCCTGCGCGAGCGCCTGCTGCATGATCTCCTTGGTAATGCCGTCAATCTTGATGTCCATCTGCAGCGCGGTCACGCCTTCGGCGGTACCGGCCACTTTGAAATCCATGTCGCCGAGATGATCCTCGTCGCCGAGAATGTCGGTGAGCACGGAGAATTCTCCACCTTCCTTGATGAGGCCCATGGCCACGCCGGCCACCGGCCCTTTGAGCGGCACCCCCGCATCCATGAGCGACAGGCTGGTGCCGCAGACACTTGCCATGGAACTCGAACCGTTGGATTCGGTGATTTCCGAAACTACGCGGATCACGTACGGATAAGTCGCCATGTCCGGCATCACTGCCTGGATGCCGCGCTTCGCCAGACGGCCATGGCCGATCTCGCGGCGCTTGGGCGAGCCCATCATCCCCACTTCACCCACCGAGTACGGCGGGAAGTTGTAGTGCAGCATGAAGGGTTCCTTGCGCTCGCCCTCGATGGCGTCAATGATCTGTGCGTCGCGGCCGGTGCCGAGCGTGGTCACGACCAGCGCCTGGGTCTCGCCGCGGGTGAACAACGCGGACCCGTGGGTGCGCGGCAGCACGCCCACTTTTACCGTGATGGGACGCACGGTCTTGGTGTCGCGCCCGTCTATGCGCGGCTGGCCTTCGAGAATGCGGCCGCGCACGATTTTCTTTTCCAGGTCCATGAAGGCATTGGCCACAAGTTGGTGCGGCCACTGCGGCGCATCGCCGGCGGAAAATTTCGCCAGCGAATCATCGCGGATCTCCTCGATACGTGCGTAGCGCGTCTGCTTCTCGGCGATCTGATAGGCCGCGCGCAGAGGTTTTTCGGCCTCGGCGGCCAGCGCCTCGGCCAGGCCCTTGTCCTTCTCAGCCGGTTTCCAGTCCCACGCCGGTTTGCCGGCTTCCTTGGCGAGTTCCCGGATGACCTTGATGGCCGCCTGCAACTGTTCGTGGCCGAACATCACCGCGCCCAGCATCACGTCTTCGGCCAGGCATTCTGCCTCGGACTCCACCATCAATACGGCTTTGTCGGTGCCCGCCACCACCAAATCCAGGTCAGAAGTGAGCAACTGGGTTTTGGTGGGATTCAGCAGATATTGTCCGTTCTGGTAGCCGACACGTGCGGCACCGATGGGACCCATGAACGGCAGGCCGGAAATTGCGAGCGCCGCGGACGCTCCCAGCAGCGCCGGCACATCCGGGTCCACCTCCGGATTCACGGAGATCACCGTGGCGACGATCTGGACTTCGTTGTAAAAACTCTTGGGAAACAATGGACGGAGGGGGCGATCGATGAGGCGGGAGGTGAGGGTTTCTTTTTCACTGGGTCGGCCTTCCCGCTTGAAGAAGCCGCCGGGGATTTTGCCGGCCGCGTAGGTCTTCTCCTGGTAATTGACCGTGAGCGGAAAGAAATCCCGGCCTTCAACCGCGGATTTAGAGCCTACCGCGGTCACCAGCACTACGGTATCCGCCATGGCCACCAGCACCGCACCGTCAGCCTGGCGGGCGATCTCGCCCGTCTCCAGCGTCACGGTGTGGGCGCCAAACTGAAAACTCTTCTTGATGACTTTCACGTTGAACCCTTCGTAAACTGCGAATTTTTCTGCAATAACGGGAACTGGGGGAAACCGGGACTCAGCGGCGCAGGCCGAGACGCTCGATCAGGGTCTCGTAGCGCGCCTGGTCGCTGTGCTTGAGATAATCCAGCAGTTTGCGACGCTGGTTCAGCATCTTGAGCAAACCGCGGCGGGAATGAAAATCCTGCTTGTGCTGATCGAAATGCGGGCCCAAGCCGTCAATGCGGGCGGACAGCAACGCCACCTGCACTTCGGGTGAGCCGGTATCCTTGGGATCGCGCCGGTAGGCGGCGATGATTTCCTGCTTCTTTTCAGCGGTAAACGACATAGACACTCAACTCCAGCGATTTTCACGTTTAATTCAGGCGCGTATTGTAGCCGCCCGCCCGGGTCCGGACAAGCAAAAACCCAATGAAATCAGCAACACACCCCGGGTTCAGCCGATGTTCAGCAAGCGCCGCGGAGTGATGCGGCCATCGTCGAGCACTTCACCCACACCCAGGAACCTCTCGGGTGCATACACGCGTACCCGTCCGCGCGTCGGAGCGCCCGGTGCCGTCACGGCGTGACCACGGGTGAAATACCAGGTGGCATCCGTGCCCAGCCTGACTGCGGGCCAATGCCCAATCGCGGAATCCGCGGGAAGCAGCAGTTCGCCGAGTGCCATGTCCCCGGTGGGATGCTGTCGCAGTATCTCGAGCGTGTACATGGGGAAAGTGCTGCCATAGGGCCCAAGTGCCAGCCTGCGCAGCGCACTCACATGGCCGCAGGTACCCAAGCACTGTGCAATATCCTCTACCAAGGTGCGGATGTAGGTGCCTTTGGAGCAGCTTACCGCCAACGTCAGGGACTCCGCAGCGCATGCCTGCAGGTCAAGCGCATGGATGCTCACGCGACGCGGTGCACGCGCGACTTCGATGCCCTCGCGCGCCAGATCGTAGAGCCGCTGCCCCTGATGCTTGAGCGCGGAGTACATCGGCGGAACCTGGTCAATCTCGCCACGGAACTTCGCGAGCGTGGCCTCGATGTCAGCGCGCGACAGCGCTGGAACCGGCCGCTGCTCGGTCACCGCACCTTCCGCATCGCCCGTAGCCGTGCGTACGCCCAGCCGGCAGGTGACCAGATATTCTTTGTCCGCGTCCAGCAGGAATGCACTCAGCTTGGTGGCTTCGCCAAAACAGACCGGCAACAGGCCGCTGGCGAGGGGGTCCAGGCTCCCGGTATGTCCCGCCTTACGCGCCTGGAACAAGCGCTTGACCGCCTGCAGCGCCTGATTGGAAGTCATGCGCACCGGCTTGTCCAGCAGCAGGATGCCATGCACTTCGCGGCGCACCGCCTTGTGCACGGATCCCGCAGCCGCGCTTTCCGGGTACGCGGAAGTCGTTGGCATCATTTGGATTTGCCGCCGCCGGGAGCGGGCGCATTGGCGCGTGCAATCAGCGCTTCGAGACGTGCGGAACGATCCAAACTCTCGTCATAGCTGAAACGCAGCTCCGGAATGGCGCGCAACCTCACGCGCTGGCCGAGCGCGTGGCGCAGAAAACCGGCTGCATGATTGAGCGCCTGCACGACTTCGGTCTGCGGACCTTCGGCGCCCAGGACCGAAACCAGCACCTTGGCGTGCGACAGGTCCGGCGACACGTCCACCTCGGTCACGGTCACGTGCTGCACGCGCGGATCCTTGACCTCGCGCCGGATCAGTTCGGCCAGCTCATGTTGCAGGAGCTCGCCGATACGCAGTTTGCGTGGATAGGCGTGCGGCATGCGATGCAGCCTGGATTAACCCGGAATGGTACGCGCAACTTCAACGCGTTCGTAGCACTCGATCTGGTCGCCGGGCTTCACGTCGTTGTAGTCCTTGACGCCGATGCCGCATTCAGTGCCGGCGCGTACTTCGCCGACATCGTCCTTGAAGCGCCGCAGCGACTCCAGCTGGCCCTCGAAGATCACCACGTTGTCGCGCAGCACGCGGATCGGCAGGTTGCGTTTGACGTAGCCGTCCACCACCAGGCAGCCGGCGATGGCGCCGAGCTTCGAGGAACGGAACACCTCGCGCACTTCCGCCAGACCCACGATCTGCTCGCGCAGCTCGGGCTTGAGCATGCCGCCGATCGCCTGCCGCACGTCGTCGATGGCCTGGTAGATGATGCTGTAATAGCGCACGTCCAGACCGGATTCGCTGATCAGGCGGCGCGCGCCGGCATCGGCGCGCGCGTTAAATCCAATTATCACGGCCTTGGAGGCCAGCGCCAGATTCACGTCGGACTCGGTGATGCCGCCGACGCTGCTGCTGATGACTTTGACTTTCACTTCCTCGGTGGACAACGCACCCAGCGCGTCGCGCAGCGCCTCGGCGCTGCCCTGGACGTCGGATTTGATCAGCAGGTTGAGGGCCTTCTGCTCGCCTTCCTGCATCTGCTGGAATGCATCGTCGAGTTTGGTGGTCTGGCGTGCAAGCTTTACATCACGCAACTTGCTCTGGCGATACAGCGCCACTTCGCGCGCCTTGCGCTCGTCCGCGACCACCACCGCATCGTCGCCGGCATTGGGTGTGCCGGACAAGCCCAGCACCAGTGCCGGGGTGGCTGGCCCGGCCTCCTGCAACTGCTTGCCGTCCTCGTCGAACATGGCGCGCACCCGGCCGAATTCCTGGCCGGTGAGCAGGATGTCGCCGGGCTTCAACAGCCCGCGCTGTACCAGCACCGTCGCCACCGGGCCGCGGCCCTTCTCGAGGCTCGACTCCAGCACGAAACCGGAGGCGGGGCCGGTCGCCATGGACTTGAGTTCGAGTACCTCCGCCTGCACCAGGATCGAATCCAGAAGCTTGTCCACACCCTCACCGGTCTTCGAGGACACGCTCACAAAAATATTCTCGCCGCCCCATTCCTCCGAAATGATCTCGTGCTTGGCAAGATCGCTGCGCACGCGTTCCAGATCCGCCTCGGGCTTGTCGATCTTGGTGATCGCCACCACGATGGGTGCCTTGGCGGCGCGCGCGTGCTGGATGGCCTCGACCGTCTGCGGCATGACGCCGTCATCCGCGGCCACCACCAGTACCACGATGTCCGCCACGTTGGCGCCGCGCGCACGCATGGCCGTGAACGCCGCGTGACCGGGCGTGTCCAGGAAGGTAATCACGCCCTTCTTGGTTTCCACGCGGTAGGCGCCGATGTGCTGGGTGATGCCGCCGGCTTCGCGCGCTGCGACGCGCGTGCTGCGGATGTAATCCAGCAGCGAGGTCTTGCCGTGGTCCACGTGGCCGACGATGGTAACCACCGGCGGACGGGTGATTTCGTCACCCTCCTGCGCTACCTGTACGACCTGTTCTTCCAGATCGTTTTCCTTGAGCAACTTGGCCTTGTGGCCCATCTCGTCCACGACGATGGCGGCGGTTTCCTGGTCGATCACCTGATTGATGGTGGCCATGGCGCCCATCTTCATCATCACCTTGATGACTTCGGTGGCCTTGACCGCCATGCGCTGCGCCAGTTCGCCCACGGTGATGGTCTCGGGAATCGGCACTTCCCGCACCTGCGGCGCCACCGGCTTTTCAAAGCCGTGCTTGGCCTCGACCTGCACGCTCACCGCGGCCCTGGCCTTGGCGGGCCGCTTTTTGCGCCGCGTGGACAGTTCATGGCCCACATGCAGCTCCGCACGCCCGTACTTGGTGTGCTTGTCATCCGCCGCCGCCGGTTTGTTGTGCGGCGCAGCGGCACGCATGCGCCGATCCTCCTCTTCGGCCTCGCGCCGCGCTTCGGCTTCGGCCTTGCGGCGCTCGGCTTCGGCGCGCGCGGCGGCATCCTCTTCCTGCTTGCGCAGCGTTTCCTCAGCTTCTTTCTTGCGGCGTTCCTCCTCCTCGGCCGCGAGTTTTTGCGCGCGCACCGCCGACAAGTGCGCTTCTTCCGCCTGCCGCCGGTCCAGTTCGGCCTGCTGTACGGCTTCTTCCTCGGCCCGGCGCTTGGATTCTTCCTCGATTACCGCACTGCGCTTGACGTAGGTACGCTTCTTGCGTACCTCCACGCTCACGGTCTTGGCGCGGCCCTGCGCCCCGCTCAGCCTGATCTCGGACACGCTGCGGCGCTTGAGGGTAATCTTGCGCGGCTCGCCGCCCGCACCCTCGCCATGACTGTGGCGCAGATGCGTCAGTAGCTGCAATTTCTGATCGTCGCTGATGGCGATGTCAGGATCCACAATCGGAATGCCGGCCTCGGCGAGTTGCGTCAGCAGGCGCTCGACCGGCGTGCCCACCACTTCCGCAAACTGTCTGACTGTGACTTCCGCCATGACGTGTTCCTCGCTGGATTACTTCGCTTGCGCCTCTTCGGCGGCAAACCAGGGCGCGCGCGCCGCGAGAATGAGCTCCCCGGCCTTGGTCTCGTCCAGACCCTCGACGTCCTTGATGTCGTCCACGGCCTGCTCGGCCAGGTCTTCCTGGGTGACGATGCCGCGGCCCGCCAGGCGGAAGGCCAGGGCGCGATCCATGCCGGCGAGGTTCAGCAGGTCCTCCGCCGGCTCGGCTTCGCCCAGCTGCTCTTCGCTGGCGATCGCCTGGGTGAGCAGCACGTCGCGGGCACGGCCACGGAGTTCTTCGACGATAGCCTCGTCAAATTCCTCCACCGACAGCAGCTCGGAGGCCGGCACGTAGGCGATCTCCTCGATGCTCGAGAAGCCTTCCTGCACCAGAATCGCGGCCACGTCCTCGTCCACGTCCAGTTGCTCCATGAACAGTTTCTGCAGGGTCTGCACCTCGGCCTCGCTCTTCTGCGTGGCCTGTTCCTGGGTCATGACGTTCAGCTCCCAGCCGCTCAACTGGGTGGCGAGGCGCACGTTCTGGCCGCCGCGCCCGATGGCCTTGGCAAGGTTGTCCTCCTTCACTGCGATGTCCATGCTGTGGGATTCCTCGTCCATGACGATG
>JAGWLP010000018.1 GCA_028864905.1 Gammaproteobacteria bacterium | reverse complement strand
GCCATTCAGACCGGCCAGGCCAGCGGCATGGTCACACTCGATCAGAATCTTTCGGACGTGGTGCGCAAGGGCATGATTACCAAGGACGAGGCGCGAGTGTATGCGGTCAACAAAGATGCGTTTGTCTGACTAGGATTCTCCGGAGCGGGCCATGGAAAAAGATCAAGCCATCAAGTTCATGCAGGACCTGTTGCGCGCCATGGTGGGGCGCAAGGGGTCGGATCTGTTCATCACCGCGGGATTTCCGCCGGCCATCAAGGTGGACGGTCAGGTCAGCGCCGCGACCGAAAAACCGCTCTCTGCGGAACAGGCTGGCATCCTGGTGCGTGCAATCATGAACGATCGCCAGTCCAAGGAATTTGATGCCACCAAGGAATGCCAGTTCGCCATCAATCCGCCGGGCATCGGACGTTTCCGCGTGAGCGCCTTCGTGCAGCAGGGACGCACGGGCGCGGTGTTACGCACCCTGAATACCGAGATCCCGGATTTCGACAAACTCGGTCTGCCGCCGGTGCTGAAAGACGTGGTTATGTCCAAGCGCGGCATCGTGATCTTCGTGGGGGCAACCGGCTCGGGCAAGTCCACCTCGATTGCCTCGATGATCGGGCACCGCAACAAGAATTCCAGGGACCACATCATCACCATCGAGGATCCCATCGAGTTCGTGCACCCGCACATCAACTGCGTGGTCACGCAGCGTGAAATCGGCGTGGATACGGAGTCCTGGGACATCGCGCTCAAGAACACCCTGCGGCAGGCGCCGGACGTGATTTTCATCGGCGAAATCCGCGACCGTGACGCCATGGATTACGCCGTGGCCTTCGCCGAAACCGGCCACCTGGTGCTGTCCACGCTGCACGCCAACAGCACGAACCAGGCGCTCGACCGCATCATCAACTTTTTCCCGCCGGAGCGCCGCCAGCAATTGCTCATGGACCTGTCGCTCAACATCCGCGCGTTGATCTCGCAGCGCCTGATCCGCCGTCAGGGCGGCAAGGGCCGGATTCCGGCCGCGGAAGTCCTGATCAACACTCCGTATATCGCGGACCTGATCTTCAAGGGCGATGTGTCAGCGATCAAGGAGATCATGGCCAAGTCAGGCCAGCTCGGCATGCAGACGTTCGACCAGTCGCTGTTCCAGCTGTTCGAGCAAGGCCTGATCAGCTACGAGGACGCCATCCGCAATGCCGATTCCCAGAACGAGCTGCGCCTGCGCGTCAAGCTCGAGAGCAAGCGCGAGAAGCGCTCGCTGGAAGAGGGTATCGAGGATTTGAGCATCATTGATCCCGGCCGCGGCCAGAAATTCTAAGGCACGGCCCTGGGCCGGCTGCAAACAGCGGACACCTCATGGATCTCAGTCCCTATCTCAAACTCATGGTCGAGAAGAAGGCCTCGGATATCTATCTCACCAGCGATGCGCCGGTGAAGATCAAGATCGAAGGCCATCAGATGCCGGTCGGCAAAACCAAGCTGACTGCTGACATGGTGCGCGAAGCTGCCTACGGCATCATGAATGAAAGGCAAGCGCGCGCCTTCGAGGTCAAGCACGAATCGGACTTCGCGATTGTCGAGGAAGGCGCCGGGCGTTTCCGCGTCAACGTGTTCCTGCAGCGCGGCCAGGTGGCCATGGTGTTGCGCTATATCCCGTCGGAAGTACCGCAGCTTGGGGACCTCGGACTGCCCGAGGTGCTCAAGGAACTCATCATGCAGAAGCGCGGCCTGATTCTGGTCGTGGGCGCCACCGGTTCCGGCAAGTCCACCACGATCGCCGCGATGATGCGCTATCGCAACGAGAACGAGGCTTCGCACATCCTCACCATCGAGGATCCCATCGAATACAACCATACCAACGCCCAGTCCATCATCAACCAGCGCGAGATCGGTCAGGACACGCTGTCGTACGCCAATGCGCTCACGCAATCCTTGCGCGAGGCGCCGGACATTGTGGTGATCGGCGAGTGCCGCGACCGCGAGACCATGGAATCCGCGATTCAGCTCGCGGGCACCGGCCAGTTGGCGATCTCGACGCTGCACGCGAACAATGCGCACCAGACCATGGACCGCATCATCAACATGTTCCCGGATCAGATGCACAAGCAGCTGCTGCTGGACCTGTCCATCAATTTGCGCGCCATCGTGTCGCAGCGCCTGGTCATGGGCAAGCAGGGGCGGCGCATCGCCGCGGTGGAAATCATGGTGAACACGCCGCACATCGCCGACCTCATCCTCAAGGGCCAGATTGACCGCATCCGCGAAGCCATGGAAGAAAGCTCCGAGCCCGGCATGCAGTCTTTCGATGAAGCCCTGCACCGGCTTTACAAGGACGACCGCATCGGGATGGAAGAAGCCTTGCGCAATGCGGATTCGCGCGCCAATCTCGAGGCCAAGATCAATTTCGGTTGATGGCGCCGGACCGGCCCGGTGCAGCATTTTGGGGATTCCAGGGAGAACTCATGCGCCGTATCTTCATCACGGTTTTGTTGGTATTGGTTGGGCTCATCGCGCTTTCAGCGCGTGCCGCGGAGACCGTGGTCCCGTCGGTACAGGCGTTTTTCTCCTACCCGCAGATTTCCGACGTGCAAATTTCTCCCGACGGGAAATACCTCGCCATGGTGGTGGCCGACAGCAAGACCGGTGAAAACCGCAAGGGCCTCGCGGTGCTGGACCTCGTGAGTCAAAAGGTTACCGCCAACTTCCATACCATCGGCGATCAGGACATTCTTCAGTATTGGTGGGCCAACGATGAAAGGCTGTTGATCGCCACGGCGATTCAGACCGGAAGCCTCGACAGCCCGCTGGCCGACGGCAAGCTTTTCGGCATCAACGTAGATGGCAGCCAGCAGCAAATGCTGCTCGGCAAGATGCCGGGTGGGCCGGAGTCCTTTACCCACGTCGGCTCGCATCCGGTGTTGCGCTTCTTTATCGGCATGCTGTACATCCCTCCTGACAATGCGCATGAGGTGATCGTGCAGACAGTCTCGAGCTCGGGATTTCGCAATCAACCGGCACAGGCCTATTCACTGAATATCTATGACGGCAGCTTGAGAAATATCGCCCAGTCGCCAGCCGCCAACGGCGAGTTGTTGACCGACAATGCCGGGGCCGTGAGGCTGGCGACCGGCTCCAATACGCTCACCGGCAGCCCGAAGTTTTTCTACCGTGCGTCCGGATCCGATCTCAATTGGAAGGATTTGAGCACGCTGTCTGGCGGCGACGATCCGGCCGCGAGCCCACTTGGGCCTCTGGGTTTTGCCGCCGATAACCACGCCGTTTACTGGATCGGTCGCACGCCCACCTCAACTCTGGGTTTGTACGCGCTGGATCCCGACACCCTCAAGACCACGCTTCTGTACGGTGATCCGGATTTCGATCTGAACAATGAAATCTGGTCGTTCGACTGGCAGAAGACTCAGCACATTGTCGCGGTTACCACGATGCCGGGTCTGCCGGCGCTGCATATACTCGATGGCGATTCACCCAAGGCCCAGGACTTGGCGTCACTGTACGCCGCCTTCCCAAATCAGGTCGTGAACATTACCAGCAATACGCGTGACGGCTCGAAGATGGTGATTTTCGTGCACAGCGATCGCAACCCAGGAAGCTATTACCTGTTCGATGCCAAGAAGAGTCAGGTTTCACTGCTGTTCAACGCCCTGCCGGCCATTGATCCGAAGACCATGGCAAACATGCAGCCCATCACCTTCAAGGTTCGCGACGGCGTAACCCTGCACGGCTATCTGACGCTTCCGCCGGGCAGCAACGGAAAGAATTTGCCGTTGATCATCAATCCCCACGGTGGTCCCCACGACATCCGTGACGAATGGGGTTGGGATCCAGAAACCCAATTCTTCGCCGCGCACGGCTATGCCTGGCTGCAGGTGAATTACCGCGGTTCGGGCGGTTACGGCATGAAGTTCCAGGACCTGGGCTACCGCCACTGGGGCACTACCATGCAGAGTGATCTCGCCGATGCGGTGAACTGGGCGATCAAGCAAGGCATCGCCGATCCCAAGCGCGTGTGCATTTACGGCGCGAGCTACGGCGGTTACGCTGCCCTCGAGAACTCCATGCTTTATCCCGATTTGTATAAATGTACCGTTGGCTACGTGGGCGTCTATGATCTGACGCTGCTCGGTCGCAGCGATTTTTCCCACTACGCGTCCGGCGATCGCTACCTCGATGTGGTGTTAGGTACTGAGGATGCAACGCTGCAGGCCGAATCGCCTGCGTATCAGGCGGACAAGCTCCAGGATCCGGTGTTCATCATTTACGGGGGTGCCGACAAGCGCGTGGTGCCGGCCAACGCCAGGGAATTGATGGCGGCGCTCGACAAGGCCGGTAAACACTATGAGCTGATGTACGAACCCAACGAAGGCCATGGGTTTGCCGAGCCGGAGCACCGCTTCGAGCTGTACACGCGCATGCTGGCGTTCTTTGATAAATACATCGGCCCCGACGCGGTAAAACACTGAGCGACGTGGCCTTATACACCGGGCGCTCCGTCTCCCGTTGTATGTTGCGGTTTGATTAATTCAATTGAGCGGAAAAACACTTGCGCCGTCGAATACCGGGCCGTCCACGCATACGCGTTTCATCGCTGGCCCTTCGGGTGTGCGTATCTCTACCGGACAACCGGCGCAGCCACCCACCGCGCAGGCCATGAATTCCTCGAGCGATACCTGGCTCGGCAGGCCGAACTCCTGGGCGAGATGCGCCGCGGCTTTCAACATCGGCGTGGGGCCGCATGCGAAAACCTCGGTTTCAGCCAGCGCCTTTATGTCGAGCGTTTCCAGCCAATGGCGCGCCAGATCGGTGACGTAACCGCGGTAGCAGCCGGCATAGCCTTGCAGGCTCGCAAGCCGGCTGGGGATATTCGATTCCTCCATGAGCGGCATGCAGGCGCTTACGCCTTGGGGCATGGCCGGCAGCGCAATGGCCGAGGGTCGCGCCGCAAACGGAAACGGCACTTCCGAGCCCATGAGCACCAGCGGTTGCCAGCGCGCACGCGCGTCGGCGCGCAGCGATTCGGCCAGGAAAATCATCGGCGGAATCCCGACACCGCCGCCGATCAGCAGCATGCGCGGGCGTTCGGCGTGCGGCACGAACGGCCGGCCTATGGGCCCGAGCAGGCTGATGCGGTCGCCGCGCCGGCGTTGCGCGAGCAGGCGGCTGCCTTCGCCCACCACCTTATATAGGCATTCCACCCAGCCGTCCGCTGTGGATGCGCGCATCACCGACATTGGCCGGCGCATGGGCAGCGCCACGTCACAATTCAGATGCACGAAACAACCCGGCTTTGCGGCCGCCGCACAGCGCGGCGCAAGCATGCGCAACCGGTACTGCCGGCCGGCGAACGCTTCCTGCTCGAGAACCGTCGCGTCCTCCAGAAAGATCGTGTCGCGGTGCGGTTTGTCGGGAGCGCGTTTTCTGGCGGGCGTGGTGACGCTCATTTCTGCAGCAACGTTGCCAGCACCGCCATGCGCACCGCCACACCATTGGTAACCTGTTCGCGGATCACCGATTGCGGACCGTCGGCCACCTCCGGCGCGATTTCCACGCCGCGGTTCATGGGGCCGGGGTGCATGACGATGGCGTCGCGCTTCGCGAGCTTGAGGCGCGCCGCGTCCAGACCGTAGCGACGGAAGTAATCATGTTCGTCGGGAAACAATCCGGCCTGCATGCGTTCTTTCTGGATGCGCAGCATCATCACCACGTCGGCGCCCACGATTGCCTTGTCTGGATTGGTAAATCGTTCACCGTCCAGATCCTCGGGCAGCAGTTCAGCCGGGCCGGCGTAGCGAATGTCGCGCGTGCCCAGCATGCGCAAAGCCTGTACCGCCGAGCGGGCCACGCGCGAATGGCGAATGTCGCCGATGATGGCAACGGCAAGGCCGTCAAAATTCTTTTTGTGCTGGCGGATGGTGAACACGTCGAGCAATCCCTGTGTCGGGTGCGACACGTGCGCTTCGCCCGCGCTCACCACGTGCACCTGCGGCAGTGCGTGCTGCGCCAGGGTTTGCAGCACGCCGGGTTCCCGGTGCCGCACGACGAAAAGATCGGTGTTCATGGCCTGCAGCGTGTAGAAGGTGTCGAGAGGCGACTCGCCCTTGACGGTCGAGGAAAACGCCATATCGAGCGTCAGGACTTCGGCGCCCAGTCGCCGCGCCGCCAGTTCAAACGAGGCACGCGTGCGCGTGCTTGGCTCGAAAAAAAGATTGACGACGGTTTTGCCGCCGAGCAAATCGTGCTGGCGTACCGGCTCACCGGGGGGCACACGTAATTCAGCGGCGCGCTCCAGCAATCCCACGAGCGTAGCCTGCGGCAAACCCGCAAGCGTCAGCAGGTGTTGCAGGCGTTGCGGTGGCTCAGCGTGCGTGCCGGTCATGCGGAGTGGGTTGTACCTGTTGGGTGTTGCGAATGAAACCAGCTTTCCAGGATCACACAGGCGGCCGCGCAGTCTATGTCTTCGCGGCGCACGCGCCTGCGGCCCTGTTGGCGCAATTCCCTGAGACGCGCTTCGGCTTCCTTGGACGACAGGCGCTCGTCGACGGTCAGCACCGGACAGGGATAGCGCTGTTCAAGTCCCGCCGCGAAGGCACGTGCGCGTCTTGTGATGTCCTGTTCACCGCCGTGCATAGTATACGGGAGGCCCACCACCAGCCGGTCCGGCGCCCACTCCTTTATTAACCCGTCGATCAAGCCCCAGTCCGGTACGCCGTCCGTCATCTTCAGCACCGTCACCGGCGCGGCGCTTGCGGTCACGCTTTGTCCAGCGGCTACGCCTGTGCGACGCAAGCCGAAATCAAAGGCGAGTGCGCGCAACGCGCCCTCAGGCATGCCCGGCATCACCCGAGAGCAGCGCGATGTCCACGCCGATCAGGCGCGCGGCTGCCTGCCAGCGTTCCGCCACCGGCGTTTCGAAGATGATGCGCTTGTCCGCCGGCGTACTGAGCCAGGAGTTGGCCGCGAGTTCGCTTTCCAGCTGTCCCGCACCCCAGCCGGCATATCCCAGTGCCACCAGGGTCCGGCTCGGTCCCTCGCCGCGTGCCAGTGCGGCCAGCACATCGCGCGAGGTGGTCACGCCCAGTGCGCCCAGCTTGAGGCTCGAATCCCAGGCGCCGGGGGGTTCGTGGATGACAAAGCCGCGATCGGTGTGCACCGGTCCACCCTGAAACACCGGATACTGCGCCAGCGTCGGGTTATCCACGGTGATGGAAAGCTGCTTGAAGATATCGCCCAATACCACACTACTCGGGCGATTGATGATTATGCCGAGCGCGCTGCCGGCGCTGTGCTCGCACACGTACACCACGCTTTGCTGGAAATTGGGATCGTGTAGCGAGGGCATCGCCACCAGGAAATGATTGCCGAGAAAGTCCTGCGTCATGCGGATAGTATCCGCATGACCCGCACAGCGCACAAGCGTCAATGCGGTGCGGGCAGTTTCAGGCCGCTGCGCTGCGTGTCGAGGCGCCCGCCGTTGAAACGCCACACGTACACGAAGCGCAGCACGTCGGTGTCCTTGCGGAAGCTCGCGGGAAACGGCGCGAACGGCGCCGCCATTTTCACGATGTGGATTGCGGACTGGTCGAGCAGCGGATAGCGCGATGGTTGGGTCAATATCAGGTGACGAATGCTGCCGTCGGCATTCAAGGCAACTTCCAGCGCCAGTGAGCCAGACAAATGCTCGGCGCGAATCAGTGGCGGGAAGTTGAGATTGCCGATGTGCTCGACCTTGCGACGCCAAGCATCCAGATATTCAGCATAACGCGAAGCGCGCGCGTTCACGGACACGAATGCTTCGCGTGGCGTCGGGCTGGTGGCGAGCGGCAACTGTACCGGATCATCGGTAGGCATGAGCGCGTCATCGCCTTGGGTGAGCAGGCGGGCCACCAGCACCCGCGCGCTCGGGCTTTGCGGGGAGGGCACGGCGCGCGCATTGGCGTAGTGACCGGTGTAGGCGGCGGTCGTCACTGCGGTTTGTTGATCGTCGGCCGCGCTGCTCAGGCCGTGCGCGTCGCTTGCGCCCTGCCCCCGCCCGGGATTGCTGACCAGGTCTTCGCCTTCCGGCAAACCCGAATTGTTCGTGGCCGCGGGCATGGATAACGGGCTTTGCGGCCGCACCAACTGCCTGGTGCTGCCTTCGCCCTGTTGATTTGCCTGCGCAATGTATTCCGCCTGCGACGGCGGCACCACGCTGCGGGTTTGCACCAGCGTCACCTCCAGGGTCGAGCCGCCGCTGGGTTTGCCCGCGGTGAAGCCGATGCCGAGAATCACTATGGCGTGCACCAGCACGGCGAAAAACAGCGTGGTGATGAGGCGGTCGCGCGCCGCGATGTGGGGCATCTGCGGTATGGCGGCGCTCATGCGCTTGACACCTCACGACGCTTGCGCGCAATAACTTCCATCAACTGGCCGGCGATATTCAGGCCGTAGAGTTTGTCGAGTTCGCGCGCGCAGGTCGGGCTGGTGACGTTGATCTCCGTCAGGTAATCGCCGATGACATCCAGACCCACGAACAGCAGGCCCTTCTGCCTGAGCGCGGGCGCCACTTGCTCGCATATCCAGCGATCGCGCTTGCTCAAGGGCACGCCCACGCCATGTCCGCCGGCGGCGAGATTGCCGCGCGCTTCTCCCGGCGCCGGGATGCGCGCCAGTGCGTAGGGCACGGGTTCGCCATCAATCAGCAGGATGCGCTTGTCGCCTTCGCTGATCTGCGGCAAGTATTGTTGTGCCATGCCGAGGCGTGTGCCGTTGTTGGTCAGGGTCTCGAGGACCACCGATACGTTGGGATCGTCGTGCGTCAGCACGAACACCGAAGTCCCGCCCATGCCATCCAGGGGTTTCACCACGATTTTGCCGTGCGCGTGTAGGAAGGCGCGGATTCTCCCCATGTCGCTGGTCATGAGCGTAGGCGGGCAGCACTGTGGAAACCAGGCGGTGTAGGCTTTCTCGTTGGCGTCACGCAGCGCCTGGGGACGGTTGACCACCAGCACCCCGGCGTGCTCGGCGCGCTCCAGGATGTAAGTGCTGTAAATGTAGTCCATGTCGAAGGGCGGATCCCGGCGCATCAACACGACGTCCAGCGAGCTCAGCGCCAAGTCCTGTTGTGCTCCCCATTGAAACCAGTCCTGTGGCGTATCCCGTACGCTCAGCAGGCGACTGCGCGCGTGGGCCTCCCCGTCCCGGAGGTACAGGTCCTGAGGCTCGAAGTAATGCAGTGCCCAGCCGCGAGTCTGCGCCGCGAGCAACATGGCGAGCGTGGTGTCCTTGGCAGGTTTGATGGAGCCGATGGGATCCATGACCACGCCGAGTTTGATGTTTGCCTGGGGCATGACCTGCCTGCCAACCGTTGATCCCGGGACCCTAGGTAAAGTCTCATTGCTTTCAATGGATTAAGGTGTGATTTTATGCTAAAACCTTCAATAACGCGCTCTCCCGAACGAGTGCCGGCCGGCCGGGTTCGGTCCGCTGGACGCTTTGCGGGGCCGGGGCCCGGCGGTATCCAGCATGGCCGCAGGCTGTGCGCGGGTTGCGGTTAATATGGCGCGACAAACGGGCGCGGCGCTGCGCCCGGCGGCGAGTCATGGGTGGAGGTTAGGGTGGCCAGCAAACATGCCGACGGCGATCTCAAGGGCTTGAAAGTCCTGGTGATCGATGACAGCAAGACCATTCGCCGCACCGCTGAAACGTTGCTGGCGAAGGAAGGCTGTGAAGTGCTCACCGCGGTGGACGGTTTCGAGGCGCTTTCCAAGATCGCTGACCACAAACCGGACATCATTTTTGTGGACATCATGATGCCGCGCCTCGATGGTTATCAGACCTGCGCCTTGATCAAGCACAACCAGACTTTCAAGCACACGCCGGTGATCATGCTGTCCAGCAAGGACGGGTTGTTTGACCGCGCGCGCGGTCGCATCGTGGGTTCCGAACAGTATTTGACCAAGCCGTTCACCAAGGATGAGCTGGTGAACGCGATTCATCACCATGTGCGCCGGCAGGCAGGCGACCAACAGGTATCTGGCAACGCGTAATTTGGAGACAGGCAAAAATGGCAACCGTACTCATCGTTGACGATTCCCCCACCGAAGTGCACGTGCTCAAGACGTGGCTGGAAAAAAACGGTTTTGCGACCATTTCCGCGGAAAGCGGCGAAGAAGGCATCCGCAAGGCGCGCGAGGAAAAGCCCGACGCCATCATCATGGATGTGGTCATGCCCGGCATGAGCGGGTTTCAGGCCACGCGTCAGTTGTCCAAGGATCCGGATACCTCCGGCATACCTGTGGTCATGGTGACCACCAAGGATCAGGAAACCGACAAGATCTGGGGCATGCGCCAGGGTGCGGTCGCGTATCTGCCGAAACCGGTCACCGAAAAGCAGGTGGTCGACAAGATTCGTGAAGTCACGCGTCCGTGAACATGGCTACCGCACTCGACGAACTGCGCGCCCAACCTTTCGAACTCCTGCAGGAGCTCGAGCGGCGCAGTCGCGTGGTGGCGTCGGGTCGCGGTCGCGAAAGCGGCAGTCAGGAAGAATGGGTGGGTGTGGGATTTCGCGTGGGCCAGGTTTTCCTGGTGGCTGCACGCAACGAGGTGCGCGAAGTGCTGCCGTTCTCGGGCGTTACCAAACTGCCGGGCGCCAAGCCTTGGTTGCTGGGATTGGCGAATGTGCGCGGACAGCTGCTGCCGATCACCGATTTGAATGCATTTTTTGGCGGCGCGCCGACCAATATCAGCCGCAACACGCGCGTCATCATGGTGAATCACCCGGACGTTCCCGCCGGGCTGCTGGTGGATGAGGTGCGTGGATTCCGGCGCTTCGTCGCGTCGGAACAAGTGTCGGCCATGCCGGATATCTCGCCGGGCATGATGCCGTTCATCGGCAGCGCCTACGACGCCAGCGACCAGATTTGGGGCGTACTGGGAGTGCAAGCACTGGTGGAGAGCCAGACGTTTTTGGATGCAGCGCGCTGATGGCGCAGGGTGCTTTGCTACGCAAGCGGGTTTTTGAATTGAATTAGTCAGGGTGATCAACATGGCTGTGACACAGAAACGTTCCTACAAGGCCTTGTATCTGCTGCTGATACTGGCGCTGATACTCATCGGCCTCGCGGTCTGGGACATGGTGATGGTGGGGCGCAATTCCGCCCAGGACGCACGTTTCACGGCTTTGATCATGCGGCAGGGCGTACAGTCGCAGTTGCTGGTGCAAACCTCGGATCAGGCGCTGGCTGGCAAGCACGGCGCTTTCCAGGGTCTGCTGGACATGCGTCAGCAATTCGATTCGGCCATCGATCTTCTGCAGAACGGGGATCCGCAGAGCGGCCTGCCTGCGGCCAGCGGCGACACCTTGTCGGAAGTCAACGTGCTGCAACAACAATGGAAAAAGACACGCTCCTCGTTGGAGGTGATCCTCGCCGGCCGCGATGCCATTCTTGCAGCGAATCAGGCCGCTGCCGCCATCAATCAGAACATGCCCGGCCTGCTGCAGTCCTGGAACACCCTGATCAATGATCTGGCGCGGCGCGGAGCGGGCAACACGCTGGTGTACGCGGCCAAGCAACCCTATTACGGGCAGCTCATCCGGCGCGACCTCAATCTGCTGGTGAGCGGCGGGAGCGGGGATGTGACCTCGTTCAAGCAAGAGTTGCCGGATGCCATCCAGAATTTCAACCGCATCACCCAAGGCACGCTGGTGGGCGATGCGCAGCTCGGCATGAGCGCGGTTACGGATCCGGGTCTGGGAGCGCCGTTGCGTGACATCAAGGCCCAGTACGACAAGTTTGGCGCCAGCCTGCGCGCGCTGACCCCGATGATCGGTTCACTGGTGGATGCACGCCAGGCCAACCTCAACATTCATGATCTCGGTGGCCAGATGTTCACTACCACCCAGGCCATCACCACCAGCTACCGCGACCAGATTGGCGGGCGCCTGTATCACCCGTACGTGGGCTACATTCTCGGCGCCCTGGGATTGCTGTTGTTGCTGATTATCCTGTGGAATTACGTGCTCAGCGGCGACGCGCGCCGCGCGGCCAGCCAGCAACAGCAACAAACCGAACGCAACCAGCAGGCCATTCTGCGACTGCTGGACGAACTCGGCTCGCTGGCCGACGGCGACCTCACGGTGCAGGCTACGGTATCGGAAGACATCACCGGGGCGATCGCCGACTCCATCAACTACGCGCTCGAAGCGCTGCGCGGCCTGGTGCGCACCATCAACGACACCGCGGTGCAGGTGGATGCCGCCGCGCGCCACACGCAGGCCACTGCCACGCATCTGGCCGAGGCCTCCAAGAACCAGAGCAAGCAGATCAATACCGCCTCCACCTCCATCACCCAGATGGCGCATACCATCGAACAGGTGTCCGTGAACGCCGACCGTTCCGCCAAGGTGGCGCAACAATCCGTGGACATCGCCCACAAGGGCGGCGAGGCTGTGCGCCGCACCATTGACGGCATGAACAACATCCGCGAAACCATCCAGGAAACCTCAAAGCGCATCAAGCGTCTGGGCGAATCCTCGCAGGAAATCGGCGACATCGTGGAACTTATCAACGACATCGCCGAGCAGACCAACATCTTGGCCTTGAATGCCGCCATTCAGGCATCCATGGCCGGCGAAGCGGGCCGCGGTTTCGCAGTGGTGGCCGACGAAGTGCAACGGCTGGCAGAACGCTCCGCCAACGCCACGCGCCAGATCGAAGCACTGGTGAAGACCATTCAAACCGACACCAACGAGGCGGTGATTTCCATGGAGCAATCCACCGCCGGCGTGGTGAGCGGCGCGCAACTCGCCGAAAACGCCGGCACCGCGCTCAACGAAATCGAGAAGGTGGCCAACAACATCGCCACGCTGGTGCAAAACATCTCCAATTCCGCGCGCCAGCAGGCGCAGACCGCCGGCGAGATGACGCGCACCATGAACGTGATTCGCGAAATCACTGCGCAGACCACCGAGGGAACGCTGGCGACCGCGCAGTCCATCGGCAAGCTCGCAGCCCTGGCCACGGAGATGCGCAAATCGGTGGCCGGCTTCAAGCTGCCGACGACCGCGAGTCAGGAAACCACGATCATTGCACCACCACAGGAAATGCAGAGCAGCGCCGCGTAAAGGCGCGCTGAAGGTACACGTCATCCATGAGTCAGCCCGCCTCCGACTCGCTGTTGTGGATCAAGAACGAACTTGATCACACGCTGGCGCGCGCGCGCCAGGCGCTCGAGGCCCATGTCGAGCAGCCCGGCAATGCAGAGGCGCTGGGCCAATGTCTGGATCTGCTGCATCAGGTGCAGGGCACCTTGCGCATCGTCGAAGTGTACGGTGCGGCCATGCTCGCCGAGGAAATGGAAGCCGTGGTGCGCGGCATCAAGTCCGGCGAGGTGCAGCGCAGCGATGCGGTCTTCGAGGTATTGGTGCGCGCCATGCTGCAGTTGCCCGATTACCTCGAGCGGGTGATCGGCGGACGGCGCGATATGCCGCTCGCATTGCTGTCGTTGCTGAACGACCTGCGTACGGTCCGCGGTCAACCATTGTTGTCGGAGAGTGCGCTGTTTGCCTACAACCTCGCGGGACGTTCCGCGAGCGTGGTGGGCCACTCTGCGGTGGCGCGCAGCGTGGACGTCCGCAGTCTGGCCGGCAAGCTGCGGCCCAAATTCCAGATGGCACTGCTCGGCTGGTACAAGGGCGATCAGGCGGAGCAGCACCTGTCTGCCATGGCGGAGGCGGCGGAAAAACTTGAGCAGGCGGCGACCACGCCGGCGGTGTTTGAGCTGTGGTGGATTGTCGGCGGCGTCATCGAGGGTCTGCGCGAAGGCGGCATCCAGGCGGACGTCAGCCTGAAGCAGCTCCTCGGCCAGGTTGACCGCCAGATCAAGCGCCTCATCGACCGCGGTGAGGCGCCGCTCACCGAAGATCCGGCCAAGGAACTGGTCAACAATCTCCTGTATTACATCGGCCGTGCCACCAGCAAAGGCCAGCGCATCGGGGCCATCAAGGAATCCTTCAAACTCGGCGAACTGCTGCCCGCCGCGGGCGAGATCGAAATCGCGCGCGAACAGATTGCGGCACCCAACCTGCAGTTGATGCGCACCGTGTCCAGCGCCATCAAGGAGGACATCACGCGCATCAAGGACACACTCGATATTTTCGTGCGCATGGGCAAATCCGGCGTGGCTGAACTCGGACCCCTGGATCCGCTGATGAAGAAGGTCGCGGATACCTTGGGCGTGCTGGGGCTGGGGCGGCTGCGTGAATCCCTCGAGTTGGAGCGCGTCAACCTCAAGAAAGTGCTGGGCGGCCAGCGCGTCGCGGATGAAGCGACGCTCATGGAAATCGCGAGCGGCATCGTAAGTGTCGAGGGCCGGCTGGAGGCCGCCATGCTCGGCCTGGTCGCGCCCGCACCCTCCGGCAAGGCCGCAGACGAGTCCCGTCCCGAGCGCTCCGAGTTGCAGGATGTGCAAAACGCCGTCATCCGCGAATCCATCATCAATCTGGCGCGCATCAAGGAAGCCATCGTTGAATACGTGAATGATCCGGCGAAGTCCAAAAGCCTGCAGTCATTGCCGAATCGCATCCGCGAAACCCAGGCAAGCCTGAGATTCCTGCAGCTCGAACGTATGGCGGTGGTGCTGGAGAGCGTGCGCCAATTCATCGGCCGGCGCCTGCTGGCCCAGTCCGCCGCACCCGGGCAGAACGAGTTGGACTGCATGGCGGACGCCATCGTGAGCGTGGAGTTCTATCTGGAAGCCATCCAGTTGGGGCACGGCAACCCGGTGTCCATGCTGGACAATGCCGAAGCCTGTGTCGCGGCTCTCGGCTTCCCCGTGGGGCGCGCGTATGACGACGATATCCCGCCACCCGCCGGCGAGCCGCAGGCAGAATCCACATCCGTCGAGTCCTCGGTGATGGAGGCCGACAGCATCGTCATCGAGCCGGTGCGCACCGTCGCCATCGAGAGCGTGGTAATTCCGCCGGCCGAAGCGCCGGCGTTGGCACCGGAACCCGCAGTTGAAGCGCCGGCGCCCAGGCCCGCGCAGCCGTCCGCCGCCGGGCCCGCGGTGGTGCCGCTGGGTGAGGTGGACCCCGAAATCCTGCAAATCTTTCTGGAAGAAGCCCAGGAGGAAATGCAAACACTGCGCGACAATTTCCCGCGCTGGCGTTCCAATCCCGCGGACCGTGAAGCCTTGACCACGGTGCGGCGTTCGTTCCACACGCTCAAGGGCAGCGGCCGCATGGTGGGCGCCCGCCTCATCGGCGAGTTCGCGTGGTCGTTCGAGAACATGCTGAATCGCGTGATTGAGCAGACCATCGAGCCATCGGACGACATGTATCGGCTGCTGGAGCGCGGCATCGCCGCGTTGCCGGAGCTCGTGGGGCAGCTCGAATTCGGCAGCGCGCCGCGCAGCGACATCGCTCCGCTCATGGATACCGCCACGGCATTCGGCCGCGGTGAGCGTCCGGCATTGCCGCCGGTCGCGCCCCCCGCGGGTGAGGCGCCGGCCAAACCCGCGGCGCCGGTACACCCGCGGCGCCCCGCGGCGAGCGCCGTGGTGGAACCGCCGGCCGCCACGCCTGGGGATGCGCGCCTGCAATCCATTTTTGCGCGCGAGTCCGAGGGGCATTTGGCGGTATTCGCGACCTTCCTGGAGCGTGCCCAGGCCGACGTCGAACGACGCGTGCCCGACGAAGACGTGGTGCGTGCCATGCACACGCTCCACGGCAGCGCCTCCATGGCTGGAGTTGCCGGCCTCGCGACGCTGATCGAGCCGGTGCAGCATTACCTCATGGACATGAGCGCGCACGATGCCGCCGTGTCCGAGAACGGCCTCAGGGTTCTGGACGACGTGCTGGACGCGGCCCACCGGATGCTGGCGACGTTTAATGCTGGATCCGGGGTGCCGGCTGCGGACGCGGCGCTGCTGAAGCGCGTCGCTCAGGCTCTGCAGCCGCCGGCACCCAGCGCCGCGCCGGCGGCTCCGCGCAAACGCGAACGGATCGGGCGCGTGGAAAAGCCACTTTACGTGCAGCTTTCCGAACTCAAGGACTACGATCCCGACCTGGCCGCGATCTTTTTCGAGGAAGCCAGCGAACTGTTGGAAGCCACCGACAGCACCCTCCACCAATGGACGCAGAAACCCGCCGATCCGGATCTGGTAATGCAGTTGCAGCGCAATCTGCACACCATCAAGGGCGGCGCGCGCATGGCGGGCCTCGCTCCCATGGGCGACCTGAGCCATGAACTCGAGACCGTGCTGACCGGCGTGGTGGACGGCCGCATTCCCGTATCCACCGAATACATGGCCTTGCTGAACCGCGCGGTGGATCGTCTGCATCGCATGCTTGAGCAGAGCTATGCCAACAAGCCGATGCTGGATGCGGGCGACCTGGTGGCCGAATTGCGTCAGGTGCACGGCGATCACGCGGGTGCGGAACCCGAGCCGCGCAAGGCGGCCGCGCAGCGTGAACCCGTGCCCGCACCTGCGGCCGAGCCCGAGCCCGAAGACGTGTCCGCTGCCGAAGCGGCGCTGGGAGGCGACAGTGACCGGCGCGCCGGCTCGCGCATCCAGCACGAACTGGTGCGGGTGCGCGCCGATCTGCTGGAAAACGCGCTCAATTACTCCGGCGAGGTCGGCATTTACCGTTCGCGCCTGGAGCAGCAGGTGCACTCCATCAACTTCAACCTCGCCGAACTCGAGCAGACCGTGGTGCGCCTGCGCGACCAGTTGCGCAAGCTGGAAATCGAGACCGAAGCGCAGATTCTGTATCAGTTCCAGCAGGAAGGCGGCGATCGCGACCATCCCGAATTCGATCCGCTGGAACTGGATCGCTATTCGCTGCTGCAGCAGTTGTCGCGCGCCCTGGGCGAATCCACCGGCGACCTGATGAGTTTGCAGGGCCTGTTACGCAACCAGGCGCGTGAAGCGGAAACCCTGTTGTTGCAGCAATCGCGGGTGACCACGGAACTGCAGGACGGGCTGATGCGCACGCGCATGGTGCCGTTCTCGCGGCACGCACAACGCCTGCGCCGTGTCGTGCGCCAGACCGCCGACGAATCCGGCAAGCAGGCTGAAATCCGCTTCCTGGGCGCCGAAGGCGAAATGGACCGTCAGGTGCTGGAGCGCATACTGGCGCCGCTCGAGCACATGTTGCGCAACTCCGTGGTACACGGCATCGAAAAGCAGGAGATGCGCCGGCAGCACCACAAGCCCGCGGCCGGAACCGTCACCATCGCCCTCAGTCGCGAAGGCTCGGAAGTGGTGATCGAGGTCTACGACGACGGCGCCGGGCTGGATCTGCGCGCCATCCGCGCCAAGGCGGAAGAACTGGGTCTGGTGGCGCACGGCGCCAAACCCAGCGAACGCGACATCATGAACTACATCCTGGAGCCGGGATTCTCCACGGCCACCAAGGTCACGCAAACCGCCGGGCGCGGCGTAGGCATGGACGTGGTGGCGAACGAGATCCAGCAATTAAGCGGCACACTGCGCATTGATTCCACCCCCGGAAAAGGCGCCAAGTTCACCATTCGTCTGCCGTTTACCCTGTCCATTACCCAGGCCTTGCTGGTGACCATGGCGGAACAGCCGTATGCCATTCCGCTGCCGAGCATCGAGGGTATTGCGCGCATCCCGCGTCCCGAGCTTGAACGCCTGCTGGCAAACGAGTCGCCGGTTTACACCTACGGCGGCCGGCATTATCACCTGCAGCATTTGTCCGTTTTGCTCGGCATCGGCGCGCCGCAGTTCCCCGACGAGTTGACCACCGTGCCGCTGCTGCTGGTGCGTACCGGCACCGCCAACCTGGCCTTGATTACCGAAGGCATGCAGGGCAGTCGCGAGGTGGTGGTGAAATCCGTGGGTCCGCAGGTAAGCAGCATCCGCGGCCTGTCCGGCGCCAGTATCCTGGGCGACGGCAGCATCGTGCTGATTCTCGACGTCACGGCCTTGAGCCGCCGCCTCACGCAGGCCGCCGAACTGCAGGAGCGTGAACCCCCGCAAGCGGACACCCGCATCTTCGCCATGGTGGTGGACGATTCCATTACCGTGCGGCGCGTGACCCAGCGCCTGCTGGAACGTTTCGACATGCGCGTGTTGACCGCCAAGGATGGCGTGGATGCGCTCGCCCTGCTGCAGGAGAACCATCCCGACGTCATGCTGCTGGACATCGAAATGCCGCGCATGGACGGCTACGAGCTCGCGCAACACATGCGTAATGACGGGCGTTTCAAGGATGTGCCGATCATCATGATCACTTCGCGCACCGGCGAGAAGCACCGCAACCGCGCGCTCGAAATCGGCGTCAACAAATACCTGGGCAAGCCCTTCAAGGAAAACGAGTTGCTGGAAACCATCCGGGAACTCGTGGGGCACTTGCGCCCGCAGTCCGGCCGCAGGGAGTGAGTGCCCATGCCGCAAGCGCTTGAGGAACTATACAGTCTGCTGATTCCGGTGGCCGGCGACAAACTCATTCTGCCGCGGCTGTCGGTGGCCGAAGTCATGGGTTACGCGCGCCCGCTGCCGGTGCGCGGCTCGCCCAACTGGCTGCTGGGTCTCACGACCTGGCAGGGCCAGGAAATCCCGCTGGTTTCCTTCGAGGGCCTGTGCGGGCGCAAGATTCCCGAGCGCGCCAGCCGCACGCGCATCGTGGTGCTGTACAGCATCGGTGCGCAGATGGACCCGCCGGTATTCGCGCTCATGACCCAGGGCTATCCCTATCTGGTGCGCGTCAACGCTTCGGTGCTGGGCACCGACGACGAGGACAGCTACAGCGATGACATTCCGGTACTGTGCCGCGTGCGCATGGCCAATGAACGCCCGGTGATTCCGGACCTGGAAGCCATCGAAGAAAAGCTGCTCAGCTCCCTGCCAAAGCAGCGCGCCGGCGGCGCGCGTGATTCGAATTCCTAAACCAGATCCCCCCAACGGGCCTGTAGCAGACTCAGTGCCACCAGCGCCGCGGTTTCGGTGCGCAACACCCGTGGCCCGAGCTGCACCGAGATGAATCCAGCGTGCTGCGCCGCGGCGATTTCAGTCCCGCTCAGCCCGCCTTCCGGCCCGACCAGCAATCGCACCTGATTGTGCGCCGGCGCGGCCAGCTCGCTCAGCTTCGCATCGGCAGTCGGATGCAGCAGCAGGCTCAATTCAGCAGATGCAGGTTCTGAGAGAACTTCATTGAGCGGCCGGGGCGTGCCTACTGGCGGCATGTGCACACGGCCGGATTGTTCGCAGGCGCCGATCACCAGTTGTTGCCAGTGTTGCTGCTTGCGCATCGCCTGCTTTGCGTCCAGATGCACCACGCTGCGTTCGGTCAGCACCGGGATGATCTCTGCGACTCCCAGTTCCACGGCTTTTTGCAATGTGAAATCCATGCGCTCGCCGCGGGATATTCCCTGCACGAGCGTGATGTGCAGCGGCGACTCGCTGCACACTGCGTGTTCGGCCGCAACGGACACGCGCGCATGGTGATTTTCCGCGCCGTCGAGACGTGCTTCAAATTCGCGCCCTGAACCGTCAAACAGCACCAGTGGCGCGCCGGTCTTGAGCCGCAGCACCATGAGCACATGCCGGGAGGCGTGCGCTTCGAGCAGCAGCGATTGCTGTGCCGCAAGCGGCTGGGGCGTGTAGATGCGGGGAATGCGCATGCCTAGCGGGTCGCGAGATCAATGCCTTCGGCCGCGACCTGCGCCAGCAGCTGGATTTCATCCCGGGTAATCACGTACGGGGGCATGAAGTAAATCACATCGCCCATGGGCCGGAGCAGCACGCCGCGTTTGAGTGCGTGTTGATAGACCCGCAATCCACGGCGTTCCTGCCAGGGATAGGGCGCACGTGTGTTCCGGTCCTTGACCATTTCGATGGCGAGAATCATGCCGTGCTGGCGGATTTCCGCGACCTGCGGATGAGCCGCGAGCGGTGCGGCCGCGTAGTGCATGCAAGTGGCCAAGGCGCGGTTCTTCACGATCACGTCGTCGTCGCGGAAAATGTCGAGGGTGGCGAGCGCCGCGCGGCAGCCGAGCGCGTTGCCGGTGTAACTGTGGGAGTGGAGGAACGCGGTGAGCTTGGCGTAGTCGGCATAGAAGGCCTGGTAGATTTTGTCGCGGGTCATGACCACCGACAGCGGCAGATAGCCGCCGGTCAGGCCTTTTGAGAGCAGCAGAAAATCCGGCGTAATCCCTGCTTGTTCGCAGGCGAACAGCGTGCCGGTGCGCCCGAAGCCCACGGCGATCTCGTCCGCGATCAGGTGCACGCCGTGGCGGTCGCAGGCGTCGCGCAGCAGCTTGAGATACACCGGATGGTACATGCGGAAATTTCCCGCGCATTGCACCAGCGGCTCGAGAATCACCGCGCAGACTTCCTCGTGGCGTTCGGCAAGCGCGCGTTCCATGTGCGCAAACATCCGGCGCGTATGCGCCTCCCAGCTTTCGCCGGGCTCGCGATTGAAGCAATCCGGGCTCGGCACCGTGATCACATCCATGAGCAAGGGCTGGTACGTGCGTTTGTAGAGCGGCTCGTCGCCTACCGCGAGCGCCCCCAGGGTTTCGCCGTGGTAACTGTTGCTCAAGTTGATGAACCGGGTTTTTTTGTGCCGGCCGAGATTGCGCCAGTAGTGGAAGCTCATCTTGAGCGCCACCTCGACCGCCGAGGAGCCATTGTCGGCATAGAAACAACGGGTCAACCCGGGCGGCGCGATTTTCACCAGCCGCTCGGACAACTCCACCACCGCCTCGTGGCTGAAGCCCGCGAGAATCACGTGCTCCAGCATTTGCGCCTGCTGCGCGAGCGCCGCATTGATGCGTGCATTCGCATGCCCGAAGAGATTCACCCACCAGGAGCTGATGGCATCGAGATAGCGTCGGCCTTCGAAATCCTCAAGCCACACACCCTCACCGCGGCGGATGGGAATCGGCGGCAGCCACTCGTGGTCCTTCATCTGGGTGCAGGGGTGCCAGAGCACAGCGAGGTCGCGGCGGACGAAGTCGGCGTTGGCGGACATGCGGGTTCTTGGTGCGGGTGAGGCCGGCATTTTGCGCATTTGGCAAAATCCCGGCAACATGAGGGCATGGGCAAAACTGCCGGCAACGCGCACGCCGGGCCATGGCGGGTGGATCCGCTCACGGGTCTGATTGAGGACGCACGCTACAGCCCCTCGCCGCATTGCGATGCGCGGCCGCCGGGAACGGCCATCGACTTGCTCGTGATCCACGGCATCAGCCTGCCCCCGGGCGAATTCGGTGGACCGTGGATCGAGCAGCTGTTCCTTGGCCGCCTGCCGCTGGAGGCGCATCCGTACTTCCGGCAGATCGCCAATCCGCGGGTGGCCCCGCATCTGCTCATCCGCCGCGACGGCGAGCTGCAGCAGTTCGTGCCGTTCACGCGCCGTGCCTGGCACGCGGGCGTTTCGGCGTTCGCGGGCCGGGCCCTGTGCAATGATTTTTCCATCGGGATCGAGCTGGAGGGTGCCGACCACGTGGCTTATTCCGACGCGCAATATGCCGAACTGGCCCGGGTTAGCCGCGCGCTGATGACGGCCTATCCCGGCATCACGCCCACGCGCGTCGTGGGGCATTCGGATATCGCGCCAGGACGCAAGACCGATCCCGGCCCGGCCTTCGATTGGCCGCGCTTGCGCGCCGAGCTTGCGTAACGGCTGGCGGACGGTTTTACTAGGCGCATGAGCTTTCTTGCCTTGCTTGTCAGCCTGCTGCTGGATCTGGCGCTGCGCCATCTCGAGCATCTGCGCGGACCGCGCTGGTTCCGCGCGTATTTCGAAAGCCTGGGCTTTCTGACGCAGGCCACGGATTTCTGGCGCGCGGGCTTCGGCGTGCTGGTGATCGTGCTGGTGCCCACGGTCGTGACCCTGTTCATCGGTCATCTGCTGGATCACATCTGGGGCGGGCTCGGCTTTGCGTTCGCGGTGCTGATCCTGCTGCTCACCCTGGGACCGCAGGATTTGCACGCCCAGGTCGACGACTACATCGCGGCGGTGCGCGCCGGCAACACCGGCCGTGCCGAGGATCTGGCGCGCGCCTTGTTGCGTGCCAAGCCGCCGGCGGAACCGGCGGCCTGTTCGGAGGCCATGACGCACGCGGTGTTTTCCGAAGCCAACGAGCGGCTGTTCGGCATTCTGTTCTGGTTCGCACTGCTCGGGCCGGCGGGGGCGGTGTTGTACCGCAGCACGGATTTCCTGCGGCGTTTGCCGTCGGCGGAACCGCGCTCCACGGAATTCATCCAGGCGGTGGGGCGCCTGCACGGCGTGCTTGCCTGGGTTCCGGCGCATTTTGCGGCTCTGGGTTACGGCTTGGCCGGCAGTTTCGAGGATGCGCTTTCCGAGCTCAAGACGTTTTACGCCAACAGCACCATGCGCTTTTACCAGTTGAACGAGGATCTGCTGGCGTGCGCCGGCCTCGGCGCGCTGCGCGCCAGCGGCCGGGATGCCGGCACCGAGCGGCTGCGCGCCGCGCTGGTGCTGGTGCGCCGCACTCTTATTATCTGGATGGTGGTGTACGCGCTGCTGACACTCGTCATCTGGGCGTGGTAAAAACCTTCCGCGCGCGAATTTCATCCGTCATACCCGCGAAAGCGGGTATCCATCTTTGCCTGCTGATGGTTCTGCTGTTGGCCTGGCACCCGTTGCCGGCGCACGCCGCCGTCACCCTTGCCGGTGCTGACGGCCAGACGCTCGTACTCAACGCGCCCGCGACCCGCATCGTCAGCCTCGCTCCGGATCTGTCGGAACTCGTCTACGACGTGGGCGCCGGTAGGGCGCTTGTGGGCACCAGCCGGTACAGCGATTATCCGGCCGCAGCGAAGAAACTTCCGCGCATCGGCGATGCTTTCCGCTTCGATCTGGAACGCATTGTGGCGCTCAGGCCCGATCTGATTCTAGCGTGGCAAGGAGGCACACCGGTTTCAGCCATCGAACGGCTGCGTGCGCTGAGGTTGCCGGTAATGGTCATCGGAACACACCGGCTCGCTGACATTGCGACCAACCTCGAACTCATCGGCAAAGCGACCGGTCACGAAGCCCAAGCGCATGCCGCCGCGCAGGCATTCCTGACCGGTCTGGAAAAACTGCACCGGCAATATGGCGGACGCAAACCCGTACGCGTGTTCTACGAGATTTCCGCCGAGCCGTTGTACACCATCGGAGGAAAACAGATCATCAGCCGCATGCTCGAACTCTGCGGCGGCCGCAACATCTTCGGCGAATTGACTGCCCCGGCTGCGCCCGTGAGTCTGGA
>JAGWLP010000091.1 GCA_028864905.1 Gammaproteobacteria bacterium | reverse complement strand
ACCACACGAGCGAAACCCGCCCGTCGGCAAGCGGCAGCAGCGCCAGCGGTCCGCTTGGCAGGAATCTCTGCCGTGCTGTGTTGCGATGAGGTTTTTCCGTGGACAGGTGCGCGACCACGGCCTGTTGCCGGTAACTCGTTCCCGTCGTCTGGATACCGGCCAGCTTGCGTACCGCCGAATCGGCGCCATCCGCTGCCACCAAAAGGCGCGCGTGCAACCGACTGCCGCCATCGAGGCTGAGCACGACATGCTGCGGATCGAAATGCACGGCTTCAGGCCGGGCGGGATAAATGGCCGTGAGGTTTCGGGCCTGCTCCAGCCGCTGCCACAGCGCATGCTGAAGCTGCCGGTTTTCCACGATGTAACCCAGTGCCTCTGCGCCCACCTCGGCACAATCGAAGTGGATGCGTCCGCGACCGGTTGCATCCCATACCCGCATCGCCGTGTAAGCGCACACGCGGCCGGCCGGAATTGATTTCCAGGCGCCGGCCGCATCGAGCAGCTGCTGCGAAGCGGGCGAGAGCGCAAACACACGCAGATCCCAGTCGGCCTTCGGGTCAGACCGCAACGGCTCGCGCGCATCCAGGACGGCGATACGCAGGCCGCTGTCGCAGAGCGCGGCCGCGAGCGTCGCGCCCACGACACCCGTACCCACGATGATGAGATCAAATTCTTGTTTCATGCCGGTCCGGTTTCACGCGCGACACGCGCGCGCATGCCGGCCAGGCCGGCACTGCGGCGCAGGAATTGCCGCCGCAGGAAGGGCAGCAATTCCAGTCCGATCAGACCGGCGTTGCGCGCCAGTGCGACGGACCGCAGGGGATTGGAGAATGTGCGCGTCAGCATATCCGTGAATACCGCCGTGCCGGTTTGATCGCGGCGCCGGCTTTTGACGTACGCGGCCAGCAGCGACGCAGCGCCGATATCCTCACCCTGTTCGACGGCACCGCCAAGCATGTCCGCAAGCACCGCTACGTCGCGCAACGACAGATTGAACCCTTGGGCCGCAATCGGACTGAGACTATGGGCGGCATTGCCGAGCACCAGCGCACGCCCCCGTGTCTGTGCGGCCGCACGCACCAGTTTCAGTGGATAGCTCTGGCGCTTGCCAAGCCGGGATAATCCGCCGACACGCCCGTTGAAAAGCGCCGCGGCCGCTTGCAGGAATTCCGCTTCGGGCAGCGTCAACAGTTTCTCGATATGCGCGCGTTCCGCTGTCCAGATGAACGCGTAACGTTCCGCACCCATGGGCAGCAGCGCGAGCGTGCCCTGATCGGTGAAGCGTTCCCAGGCGCCCCCGGCCCGTGGACGCCCGACGCTGAGATTGCACACCAGCGCGCTCTGGCCGTAGTCCCAGATGCGCGCGGCGATGCCGAGTTGTGTGCGGATTTCGGACTGCGCGCCGTCGGCCGCCACCAAGAGTTTGCTGGTCACCGGACGTCCGGCCCCGCCGGCAACCGTAGCCACGACGCAGTCACGTTGGAGCGTGACCGAGGTCACCCTGGCCGGCGCCAGCATCTGCAGGTTCGCCTGACGGGAGAGACAACCGCCAAGCGCCGCGCCGATCGCGCGGTTCGGCACGACGTAGCCCAGCGCCTCGACGCCCAGCTCCTGCGCGTTCAGGCGGGTTTTGGCGAAACGCCCGCGCTCTGACACGTGCACCTCGCGGATGGGAGCCGCCTCGGCGGCCAGCGCCGGCCACACGCCAATGTGTGCCAAGACACGCTGGCTGCCCAGCGACAGGGCGGTCACACGCTCGTCGTAACTCGGCTGGCCCGGCGCACCAAACGGCACCGCTTCCACCACGCCCACTTTCAGCGGCAAGGGTGCAAGGGCCGCGGCCAGGCTCGCGCCCACCAGCCCGCCGCCCGCAATCAGCACGTCAAAATCGAATACCGGAACGGTCTTCGCCCGCTCACTGCTTGCAGGCTTCGGCGTCTTGCTGCGTGTGGAAGTCCGGCGCCCGCCTTTATGGCGGGCCGCCTGCCGCTTTGCGTGTGGGTCTTTGCCGCCAGCGGTGCGGCGGCGTTTTGCAGCGCGGGAACTCACAGTCCTGAACTCCTCATTTATTATCCGTCTCGCTGCACACCGCACCCGCTTTTCAGGCGGCCTGCCGCATGAAGGCTTCAACATCGTCCGGCTGCTTGATGAGCGCCCCGCTCAGCACGTCCGGAGCGCCGCGCGTCACCAGCACATCGTCCTCGATGCGCACGCCGATGTTCCACCAGCGTTTCGCGACACCCTTGGTGCCGGCGGCGATATAGATGCCGGGTTCGGCGGTCATCACCATGCCCGGCTCCAGGACCCGCCAGTTGTCGTCCACCTTGTAGTCGCCCACGTCGTGCACATCGAGACCCAGCCAGTGGCCGGTGCGGTGCATGTAGAACTTCTTGTACGCCTCGTCACGTATCAGTTTGGCGGCCGATCCCTTGAGCAGTCCGAGCCTCACCAGCCCGGCGGTCAGCACTTTCACCGCCGCCGCATGCGGCTCGTTCCAGTGGCGTCCGGCGCACATCTTGCCGATGGCCGCGGCCTGCGCCGCGATCACCAATTCGCAAATGGCGCGCTGTTCCGCCGTGTAACGCCCGTTGACCGGAAACGTGCGCGTGACGTCGGCAGCATAGTTCTGGTACTCACAACCGGCGTCTATCAGCACCAGATCGCCGTCCTTGAGCGTGCGGTTGTTGTCGATGTAATGCAGCACACAACCGTTGGCGCCGCCGCCCACGATCGGATTGTAGGCAGGCGTTCCGCCCGCACGGCGGAACTCGTACAGGAACCCGGCTTCCAGCTCCGCCTCGTTCATGCCCGGACGGCAAGTGCGCATGGCGCGCTCGTGCGCGCGCATCGAAATCACCGCCGCTTGACGCATGGCCTCGAGTTCCGCGCGGCTCTTGTAGAGGCGCAGGTCGTGCAGGTGATGATCCAGCGACACGAATTCCTGCGGCGCCTGCGGTGCAGCTGTGCCTTGGGCACGCAGGCTGTTAACCCAGCCGATGACGCGCGTGTCGAATTCCGGATGGTTGCCCATGGTGTAGTACACCCGCTCACAGCGTTCCATCAGGCCCGGCAGGATGTCGTCAATGTCGCCGATGGGGAACGCATCGTCCGCGCGATACTCGCGCACCGCGCCTTCAGGCCCGGCGCGCCGGCCATTCCAGGTCTCCATGAGCACGTCGCGTTCGCGGCAGAACAGGATGTACTCCGCCGGCTTGCGCCCCGGCACCAGCACCGCTACCGCTTCCGGCTCGGGAAATCCGGTGAGATAGTGGAAATCGCTGTCCTGGCGGAACGGGTACTGGGTGTCGCGGTTGCGCAGCTTTTCGTGGGCCGCCGGCACGATGGCGATGGCGCCCGGCCCCATGCAGCGCATGAGTTCGCGGCGGCGGTGGGCGAATTCTTCAGGCGGCATGGCGACCTTGATAGCTATCGAGCTGGGACTTAATGTAATCCACACGCAAACGGATGTGTACCTGCCCGGGCCGCGCGCCAGCAATCCGTATGCCAAAGTTTTCATTTTTGCGGCGTTGACCGTGCTGCAGCGGCGGCTCTATAGTGATGCCATGCACACTGAAAATCCCCGTGAACTGCTGGAGCAGGAACTCAAGCGGCTGGAAGGCCGCGTGGCAGGGCTGGTGGCGCAGTGCGCCCGGCTGCGCGGCGAGAGTCACTCGCTGCGCGACCGCCTGGAAGCCCTGTCCGCGGAGCGCGCCGGCCTGCTGGCCCGGAACGAGCAGGTCCGGGGCAAGGTAGAAGCCATGATTCTGCGCCTCAAGTCCCTGGAGGAAAGCGCGTGAGCGACGAGCTGGCGCGGATCACGGTGCGCATCCTCGACAAGGACTACCAGGTCGCCTGCCCGGACGAAGAGCGCGATGCGCTGCTGGAATCCGCTGCGCTGCTCAACCGCAAAATGCAGGAAATCCGCGAGAGCGGCAAAGTCGTGGGGCTGGATCGGGTCGCGGTCATGGCGGCTCTCAATCTGTCGCACGAAATCCTGCAGCATCAGTCGGCGACCGATCAGGCCCAGCAAGCTCTGGTCGAGCGCCTGCGCGCCCTCAATGACCGCCTGGCGAGCGCCAACGGCACTACGCTGACGCACTGACGCGCTCTTTCGTTGCGCGCCCTGGGTGTGGCAATATCTGGGTGTCTCGGCGTCTCCTGTGGTGTGCGATACGGGCTGGGTTACTCTTTGAGCCTAAATCAAACCCCCGGAACTGGCCCAGTGATGTCGGTGTGCAGGTCCGCCTTGCAGCGGAAAGCCTAAAGCATCACGGTCGGCTCCACCTGAACCTTT
>JAGWLP010000017.1 GCA_028864905.1 Gammaproteobacteria bacterium | reverse complement strand
GCCGTGGGCACCATGGCAATCGGTCGCGCCGTGCCGGGCGCCGTGGTCAGTCTGAAAGACAGCCAGGGCCAGCCGGTGGTTGCGATGACCGACGGCAACGGACGATTCCAGATTGCCACCAGCGGTCTGGTTGCCGGTTTCCTGCTCAAGGGTGAGGACAACCAGGGCCACGTGCTGTTCAGCTTTGCCGCCAACCCCGGCAACATGAACATCACACCGCTGACCGACTTGATGGTGCGCATCTGGTACCAGGCGCACGGCACCACCGCCGAGGCGGCGTTCGCCAACCCGGCCGCACATCCGGTGCCGCCAGCCGCGCAGTTGGCAGCGCTCAATCAAGCGCTGGTGGGTTTGATGGCCAGTGCTCTCGGCAGTCAGGGCCTGGATCCCGCCAAATTCAACCTGATTGCAACGCCTTTCAACGCCAACGGTGCGGGATTTGACAGTGTGCTCGACAAGATTGCCGTTGTACAGAGCAGCGGCCAATTCCTGCTGCGCGACACACTTGGTCAACGCGAGACGACGATCGCGGTCGATGCAGTGCATCACGCCGTGGCATTCAACACCGTGACCATGGACGGACAGTCGGCTGCATCGCACTCCAGCCTCGTGCTGCCATGACGGCGGCCGGCAACTCAGCAGGAGTTGCCGCGTGTTGAGAGGTGATAACACGCGACGCCACCGGCGGCTTCTGCCGCCGGTGGTTTTTGCGCTCGGTCTCATGCCCGCGATGAGCGCGGCGGTTGCGGCGCACTTCGACACGCTGCAGGTCACGCAACAGGGCGACAGCTACCAGATCCGCGGCGAGGTGTATCTGGACGCCGCCCCGCAGGAAGTCTATGCACAGCTGATTGACTTTGCGCGCCTGCCCGAAATCAACCCGAGCGTGCGTGTCAGCCGGGTGCTGAAAGTAATCAATGCCCACAGCCAACTGGTGTACACGGAGACCGTAGGCTGCGTATTCATCTTCTGCCATACCATCCGGCAGGTGCAGCGTTTCACCGAACTCGGGCCGCAGGACATCGTGGCCGTGACCGTACCGGGCAGTGGCAATGTGAAACAGGGGAAGAGTACCTGGCACCTGCAGGCAGACGGCAGCGGCACGCGCCTGAGCTGGACCGTCAGTTGCGAGCCGGATTTCTGGGTGCCACCGTTCATCGGCGCGCGCGCCATCGAAAACCAGCTGCGCAGCCAGGCACTGGAATCCATGCAGGCCATCGAGCGTCTGGCCGAGGAGCAGGCGCAACCGATTCCCAATGCCCGCATGAGTATTTAAGCGGCGAGTGTGACACTATAGAGCCCGCGCGCAAGGGCGGTAGGTGTCCGGGGCGCACACTGCATGATCCACACAGAACCATCCACAACCGGCGCCGACGTTCCCATTCCGGAGCTTGAACGCCAGTCGGTTTCCCAGCCGCCGCCCGCCGCGCACGGCTCACGCCTGATGCAGTTCCTGCTGCGGCCGGACTCGCCGTTTCGCCGCCGCCTGCTGATTGTGCTGCTGATAAGCGTGCCCCTGTGGGCTTACGCCGCCACCTGGGACATCACCACCATGTTGTTCGACATGGCAGTGGACGCCAAGGGCGGCGTGGTAATGCGCGACGTGATCCAGCAGGTGCTGGTGCGCCTGCCGCTGTTTCCGCTGCTGGTGGGCGCGTACTTCGCCGCCACCGGTTTCAGCCTGCGGCACCACCGTGCCGGCCGGTTTCTGTTGTGGCAGGTGATCGTGGCGGTGGCCTTCCTGCTGGTGATGTATCCGGTGCTGGTGGCGTCCTATTTTGTGGTGCATCACGCGTTCGACGCCCGGGTGGCGCTCGAAACGGTGATGCGCGATTACATGCACTGGCAGTACTGGATGGGCAGCATGATCCAGTACTCGGTGGTGTATCTGCTGGGTCTGGTGCTGCTGTTTGGCCTCAACACCTTCCTGCGCTACCGGTCCGAGCAGGTGAAAGCCGCACAGCTCGAATCCAAATGGCTGGAGGCCAGGCTCGGCACGCTGCGCGGACAGCTGAACCCGCACTTCCTGTTCAACGCGCTGAACGCCATCGTGGCGCTGATTCACATTGACGCGGACCGCGCCGAGAATCTGCTCACCGAATTGAGCGCCCTGCTGCGCCGCAGCCTGGCGGAAAGCTATCACGAGTTCACCACCGTCAAGGATGAGCTGTATTTCGTCGAACGCTACCTCGCGGTGATGAAGGCACGTTACGAGGATCGGCTGGAGGTCGCGCTCACGCTCGATCGGCAGGTGGGCGACCACGTGATCCCCACTTTCCTGCTGGTGCCGCTGGTGGAAAACGCCATCAAGCACGGCGTCGCCAAGGCTCCGGTCAAGGACACCGTGGAAATCTCCGGCCGCTACAGTAAGGATCACCTGACCTTCATGGTCACCAATCGCACTCCGGCAACCGCGACTAACTCAGATGAGCGCGAACCGGCGAGCGGCGTGGGCCTGAGGAATACACGCCTGCGCCTGTCGGCGATTTACGGCGACGATTACCGGCTGGAGTATGGCACCGACGGCGAAGGCCGCTGGCGCTCGTCGGTCTCCATCCCGCTGCGCAATGCCCCCGACCTCGCCTATCTGACCGCGTCCGCCGGATAATTTCCGCCGCTTGTCGTTCTTGCGCATCCGCGCGCACGCGCGGGCGTGCATGATGCCTATACTTTCCCGAAACGTGGAGGTGCGCCATGCGCGGAAAGTATCGCGGTCCGATACGCGGTTGGCTGGTCATCCTGCCGATGCTGTTGGCGGCCTGTGGCGGCGGCAGCAGCACGCCCGGCATGTCCGGGGGCGGCGGCAACCCGCCGGCGGGCAGCGGCAACGCCAACGTGCTCACTTATCACAACGACAACGCGCGCGACGGTTTCAACGACCAGGAAACCGTGCTCACCGGCGCGAATGTGAATTCAGCGGATTTCGGCAAAATCGGATTCTTTCCCATGGACGGCGGGGTGGACGCGCAACCCCTGTACGTGTCGGCGCTGAATGTCGGCGGCGCCACGCATAACGTGATGTTCGCCGCCAGCGAACATGATTCCGTGTTTGCCTTCGATGCAGACAGCGGCCAGGTGCTGTGGCAGGTGTCCCTGCTCGGCGCCGGCAAAACCCCGAGCGACGACCGCAGCTGCAATCAGGTGTCGCCGGAAATCGGCGTGACCGCCACGCCGGTGATTGATCTCAGTGCCGGCGCGCACGGGACCATCTACGTGGTGGCCATGTCGAAGGACGCCAACGGCAATTACTTCCAGCGCCTGCACGCGCTGGATCTCGCCACCGGCGCGGAACTCGCCGGCAGTCCGGTCACGGTGCAGGCGAAATATCCCGGCAGCGGCGACAACAGCTCGAACGGCTACGTGGTCTTCGACCCGGCGCAATACAAGGAGCGCCCCGGGCTGCTGCTGCTGAACGGCGTCGTGTACACCTTCTGGTCGTCCCATTGCGATAACCGGCCCTATACCGGCTGGATCATCGGCTACAACCAAGCCACGCTTACCCAGACCGCGGTGCTCGACATCACGCCGAACGGTAACGAGGCCTCCATCTGGGCCTCGGGCGCGGGGCCGGCGGCAGACGCGAGCGGCAACATTTATTTCCTCGCCGCCAACGGCAGCTTCGAGACCACGCTGGATGCCAACGGTTTCCCCGTGAGTCAGGACTATGGCAACGATTTCCTGAAACTCTCCACCGCGGGTGGCGCGCTTACCGTGGCGGATTACTTCAACATGTACAACACCGTGGCGGAATCCAGCGTCGACGAAGACCTAGGTTCGGGCGGCGCACTGCTGTTGCCGGCACAAACCGACGCCGGCGGAACCGTGCGGCATCTTGCTGTCGGCGCCGGCAAGGACCAGAACATCTACGTGGTGGACACGAATAACATGGGGAAATTCAATCCCAACAACAATGACGCCATCTGGCAGGAATTACCCGGCGGTCTGGGCGGATCGGAATTCGGCATGCCGGCGTATTTCAACGGCACGCTCTATTACGGCGCGGTGGACGACGTGCTGCGCGCCTTCAGTTTCAGCCAGGCAAAACTTTCCACGACGCCGGTGTCACAAAGCGCCAACAGTTTCGTGTATCCCGGCACGACGCCAGGCATTTCCGCGAACGGCACGGCCAACGGCATCGTGTGGGCAGTGGAGAACAGCAATCCTGCGGTGCTCTACGCCTACGACGCCAAGAATCTCGGACACGAACTCTACGACAGCAACCAGGCGGGTACGCGCGACCAGTTCGGCCCCGGCAACAAGTTCATCACCCCCACCATCGCCAACGGCAAGGTGTATGTCGGCACCACCAATGGTGTGGCGGTGTTCGGGCTGCTGCACTGACAACGCCTCCGCTACTGAAACCGCCAGGCAACTATCCGGCGATGTCATGTCGCGGCGCGCACACCAACGCGAACATGATCTGCGTGAGCGTGCGATGTATACCCTTGCTCCTCATTTTTACTCTTATTCACCCACGCTAAAACCTCAGTGTGCCGTCAGTTGCGGTACCTGGTACACGATCGGCTTGCCGACCGGCAAAGTCGGCTCGCCGGCCGCATATGCGGCCTTGTTGAAGGCCGGTACGTCCTGGCTCAGCAACTGGTTGAACTGGTCGAGATAGCCCTGCAACTCGCCCTGCAGCTCGGTCACCTTGTCGGTGACGAACGGTGCCGGTGCTTGCGCATAGCCGCCGACAAAAAAACCGTTCCATTGCAGCACGCCGTGAAAGCGCGGCAAGGTCTTGAGGAAATCCTCGTCCACGTTGTGCTGGATATCGGGATTCCAGAGCCGGTCTTTCAATGTCGTGATTTTCTGGCTCAGCGCCTTGGCATCGGCCAGCAGTGCCTTGGGCGGCGCTGTGCCATGGCTCGGGGCACTCAGGCTGTCGAGCCGGCCTTGCCAGTCGCTCAGGCGATTGAGCAATTCATTCAGCGCACTCATCTGATTGCGCAGAGCCAGCTCGGCCTGCAACTGTGTGCGGTAATCGGCGAGACTGACTTGCACGTTGGGATCGAGTCGCACGCTTACGGTTTGCGTTTGCGTGTGGCCGCCCGCCGTGATAGTTGCGGTGTAACGGCCCGGCAGCACGGAGGGTCCGCCACCGCGGCTTTCCTCGCCCGCGCCTTTCATGAAATCAATCGGCGCGGGGCCGGCATAGTCGTTGTCCCACACGAACTCGTTGAGCCCTTGCTTGCCGGATGCGCGCAGCGTGTTGACCTCGTGACCTTGCGCATCCGTGATGACGATTTTCACCGGGTCCTTTTTGTCTTTGCCGCTCGGCTTGAGTGCGGTCTTGAGGTAGTAACTGAACACCACGCCTTCCGGCGCGTTGGGCGCCGCATAAGTCCACTGCTGTCCTTCATCGCCGGCCCAGTGGTTGTACAGCGTGCCCAATTGGTTGCTGAACAAATGAAAATCGCTGTCGGCCATTTGCGTGTTCCATTCTTCCAGCGGCCGCAGATTATCCAGTACGAACAGACCGCGGCCGTGCGTCGCGACCACCAATGAATGCGTGGCCGGCGCGAATTGCAGATCGAACACCGGCACGGTGGGGAAATCGCCCTTGAGCGGCTGCCAGTGGCCGCCGTCATCCATTGAATAGAACAAGCCGGTCATGGTACCGGCAATTAGCAGACCCTTGCGGTTCGGATCCTCGCGCACCACCGGCACCGGCGTATTCGCCGGCAGGCCGGCGGTGATTTTGCTCCAGCTTTTGCCGTAGTCGTCGGTGCGATACACGTAGGCGCGATCATCGTTGACCATGTGGCCATCGAAACTCACATAGGCGGTGCCGGCGTCGAACGGCGACACGCCGATCTGATAGACGCGCGCCCATTCGGGCGCGCCGTGCGGCGTGACGTTGGTCCAATGCGCGCCGCCATCACGCGTGACCTGCACCAAGCCGTCGTCGGTGCCTGTCCAGATCACCTTGTCCGGATCGGTGGGCGCGAGCGTGATGGAGAGCAGCGTATCGTAATTCTCGGCGCTGCTCACGTCGTGATACACCGGACCGCCGGGAATGCCCTGCTTGCTCTTGTCGTTACGCGTGAGATCGGGACTGATGACCTGCCAGTGCGCGCCGCCGTCGCTGGACTTGAACAGCACCTGGGCGCCGAGATACACGCTGTTGGCATCGGTCGGCGACACCGCGATGGGCGATGTCCAGTTGAAACGGTATTCCGACTCCGCCAGCGTCTTCGAAGAATTCTGCAGACCGTAAGAAGCCGTGGGCCGGATCATCTGCGAAAGATGCGTGCGCGTGTCGTAGCGGAAGGTGTAGCCGTCCTCGAGGTCCGCATAGATGATGTGCGGATCGCTGGGTGCGATCACCGCGTACTCGCCGTCGCCGCCCACCACCGGAAACCAGTTCTTGCCGGTCACACCGCGCTCATCCAACGAACTCGTGGGTCCGCACCAGGCGCTGTTGTCCTGCAGGCCCACGCAAGCGCGGAACGGCGACTGGCTGTCCACCGACATGGTGTAGGCCTGCTCGATCGGCAAAGTGTCGAGAAAGCGCCAATTCTTGCCGCCATTGACGCTGAGATACACGCCGCCGTCGTTGCCCTGCAGAATGCGTTGCGGGTTCTCCGCATCCACCCACACGGCGTGGTGGTCCACGTGCACCGCGCGATCAATCGGATGCGCGGTCTTGCCGCCGTCGTCGGATTGCATCAGGTTGAGCGAGGCGAAGTAAATGCGGTTGTCATCGTTCGGCGCCACCGCCATACCGGCGAAATACCACTGGCGCACGGCGAGCGCGTGGTTGTCACTCACCATGTTCCAGCGTTCGCCCAAATCCTCGGACGACCAGAGCGTGCCGTGGGTGGTGGGAATCAATGCGTACACATGCTCGGGATTGGACGGCGCCGCCGCGAGCGTGATGCGGCCGGTGTCGCCCGTCGGCAGGTCGCCGGTGAGTTTCTGCCAGGTCGAGCCGCCGTCGGTGGAACGCCACACGCCGCCGGTGGCGCTGCCGTTGATCATGGTCCAGGGCGTACGCAGCGCGGTCCACATCCCCGCGAACAGTACCTGTGGATTGCCCGGTTCCATCACCAGACTCGAAGCCCCGGTCCTGTCGTCCACATACAGGACTTTCAGCCAGGTTTTTCCGCCATCCGTGGTTTTGAACACGCCGCGTTCCGGGTTGGGTCCCCACGGGTTACCCTGCGCCGCGACGAATACGACCTCGGGATTCTTCGGATCAATCACGATCGCGGAGATCTGGCCAGCGTCTTTCAATCCCTTGAATTCCCAGGTCTTGCCCGCGTCCGGCGAGTAATACACGCCCGCGCCGGTGATGGTGTCGTTGCGGATGTTGGCTTCACCCGTGCCGACCCACACCAGATTCGGATTGGACGGCGCAATCGCGATGGCGCCGATAGAAGAGCTGTCACCGTGCGCGAACACGGCTGTCCAGATATCGCCGCCATCTATGCTCTTCCATACACCGCCGCTCGCGGCACCAACATAAATGACGTTCGGATCGCCCGGAATTCCGAGCACCACCGACACCCGCCCTCCGGCCACCGCCGGACCAATGTTGCGGAACTTGAAATTCGCCGTGATATCAGGGGATGAAGCCTGCGCAGCGGCAACCACCGGCGCTGTGACCGCAAGGGCAGCACACAGCACAACCAGTGCCGAGACGCAGACTCCGAGCTTGCAAGACAGTAGCGGCATTTTCATCGAGGCTCTCCGGTAATCAGAAGGCGTCCGTATTGCAGGTTTTTTCAGTACCCGGGAATTAGGGCGGGGCAGTCGGGAGGCAGGATTATCGGGCTTTGGCTGCACACTGCAAAGTCCCGCTGTCCGGCGGAATCCGCCGGTTTGCAATCCGCGGTTCACGCAATCTCGGTGTCGGCAGCGTGCAATCGTCCCCGGGCCACCGCGCTTACCAACACTAGTGCCACGATATTCACGCTCAGCGCGGCGATGCCGTCGTTAAGTCCGGCGAGGCTGTGCGGCAGGAACGGCAGCAGTTGCACGATGTGCCGATGCGTGAGCGTAAGCACCGTGACCAGCACGACACCGCAGGCCAATCCGGCAAACACGCCTGGGGTGGTGACCAGCCGACGCACCGTGAACGTAAGCACGATTGCCGGAAACAACTGCACCACGTAACTGTAGCCGAGCAGCAGCAGGGCCACGATGCCGCTACTGCCGAAAATGGCGAAGGCGGCCGCAATTATCGCAACCGGCACCACCAGCACACGCGCGGCAAATGCAATGCGTGGTTCGGTGCCCAGCGCCGGAGTGAGTGCCAAGCCGTTTTTCGCGAGCAGCGTCGCGGTCGCGATCAAAAGCAGCGAACCCGGCACCAGTGCGGCGAGCATGCCAGCGCCGCCGACCACACCCATGACCCAGCCGGGAAGCGCGGCGACGCTGGCTGCGAGCAGCGCGAGATCGGGATTCTTCAGTCCCGGCACGATTCCGATCGCCGCAAAGCCGACCAACAGGATGAACAGCATGAGAAGCTGGTACAGGGGCAGCACCGCGGCGTTGCGGCGAAACACGCTTTCGCTGCATGCCGAAGCGATGTAGGCGAAAGCATGCGGCCACATCCAGAAGCCGAGTGCTGAGACCAGCACCGTGGAGACGAACCACACGATGCCCTGTGGAACATGCAAGGTAAGCAGTTCCGGGTGGGTCACGGCGAGACGGTGGAACATCGGCCCGATTCCGCCATAGGCATGCAGTGGCAGATACACGCCGAGAAACACCACAATCCCGAGCAACAGGCCGTCCTTCATGAATGCCGTCCAGGCCGAGGCGCGGATTCCCGAGGCCATGACGTACGCTACGAGTCCGGCGGTACCGATCAGGATGGCAACGTGTGCGCGGATCGCCTCACCCGAAGCGACCTCGACGATCAACCCCAACCCTTCGAGTTGCAGCGCGAGATAGGGAATCATCGCGACTACGCCGATCAAACCGACGGCAATACCGAGTTCGCGGCTGGCGAAACGATGCGCGAAAAAGTCAGCCTGCGTAATCAGGCCGTGGAGTTTCGCGTAACGGCAGATCGGCGGCAGCACCCAGTAGCCAAGCACGTAGGCAAGCGGCTCGTAAGCCAGGATGTAAAAAGCCGCGGCACCGAGCCCATAGGCATAACCACTCGCACCCAGGAAGGTGAAGGTCGTGTAAATCTCGCCTGCCATCAGCAGAAATATGACCGCCGTACCGAAGCCGCGTCGCCCGACCGCCCATTGTTCGAGATCCATTTTTTTGCCACGGCGCGCGAGCAGGCCAAGGGCGAGCGCGAACACGAAGATGAGCGCGATCAACGCGATCGCCATCAACTTGGTCCGTCTTTGGATGGCGAGGAGGCAACGTGACGGTTACGCGGATCAAGCCAGTACACCAGCGCCATGGCGATAGCGGCCAGTATTGTCCAGGCAACGATCCAGAACAGCAAGAACGGCAGTCCGAATACGAAGGGCGTAACGCGATTCGCGAAAAACACGCCGCCGAGTATGCCGACGAAGGGCGCAAGTCCGAGCAGGGCGCGGCGTTTCGGCGGTGCATGTGCGCCAGGCTAGAAAGTACCCGCCGGCCCGGGGAACACCACCGGACTTTCGTAACCATCCTTGGACACACTGGCCACGCCGAAATACCAGTCGCTGATCACCCGGTCTTTCAGCACGTAGCGGGTCACGTCGCCCACATACATGGAATGCTGCCATTGCGGCGCGTCGGTGGCGCGCCAGTAAATCCGATAACCGGCGGCGTTCGGCACCGCCTGCCAGCTCACGGTGGTGTCGGGCGTGAGCGCACCGGCGATGTTGACGTCGGCGGGCGGAGCCGGCGCCCAAGCCATGGAGGCGAGTGCGATGGCGTTGGCGGCCGTCATTTTGGCAACGTAGCCGAAGTCCACGAACTTCAGCAAATCGCCGTACTGCACGCCATCCACCCTGCGCACGTCCTGGTGCTGGCGCTGCCAGTTCTCCTGCACCTCGGTGAAGCGTACCGCTGGATAGCCGTTGCGATTGAACATCACGTGGTCGCCGCCACGGTCGAAGCGGTCGGTGCGGTACATGATCTCGAGGTGAAAATTCGGGATGTAAGCGTTGGCGAGCTTGGCGATGTAGCGCGCCACATTGCGCGAGGGTGAATCCACCAGCCCGCCGTTGTAGCGCAGCCGGTTCAACTGCTCCGGGGTGAGGTCGTCGCGGATACCTTCGGAAAAGACGTGCGCATCCATGTTGTCAATCACGCTGCTGCTGCCGTGCGTGCTGCCGATCATGTCGTTGTTGAGATTGGCTTCCACGTTCCAGCCGTGCGCCTTGGCGTAATCGGCGATGATTTTGCCACCGTACAAGCCCTGCTCCTCGCCGGAGTCGGCCGAGTACACAATCGTGGCCGCGAACTTGTACTTCGACAGCACGCGCGCCGCCTCGATGAGCGCGGAGGTGCCCGAGCCGTCGTCGTCCGCACCCGGCGCATCGGAAGAGGAATTCATGATGTCACTGACGCGCGAATCCAGATGCGCGGTCATCACCAGATAGCGGTTCGGATCGCTGCCCTTCTGGATGGCCACCACATCCATTACTTCCGCACCGGCCTTGGGCATGCGCGCTCCGGTGAACACCTGGGACGGAGTGATGACTTCGAGGCACCCGGCGCAGTCCCGGGAAATCTGCTCGAACTGCGCCTTGACCCAGAGGCGCGCGGCCCCGATGTCGCGCGTGGGAGAAGTGGTGGTGGACAGCGTGTGGCGGGTTCCAAAACCGACCAGGTGCGTATCTATGTCCTTGAGCCGTTCTGAGCTTACGGCGGTCACGATTTCCCGCAGCACCGGGTGCTCGCCGGGTGGGACGGCGGGCGCCTGAGCCAGAGCCGGGGCCGCCGCCAGCGCGACGACCAGGGAAAGTAAGGGCCTCATGGGAACCTCCGGAAAGGATTGCATGTCGATGAGATAGATTGGACACCAAGGATAACCCCGGAGCGGCGACGACATTCGCTTGCGCGTCTTGGCTGCCGACAGTGCAAATCCGGCTTGACAAATTCCAAACTGGTGTTATAGTGAGATATATCACTAACTAAGAGGTGGCGACCTATGAAACATCGGGTGCATTTCAGCCTGCTGGCGCAGGCCCTGGCCGCCGGCGTGCTGGCGGTGTTGCTGGGCGCCCGCGCTGCGGGGGCTGCCACGGTCCAGACCATTCTCAATTACTCCGGTCCTTTGCCCGCCAATACCACCCAGGTCAAAGTGGAAAACCTGGTCGGCCATGTACAGGTCAGCCAGGGTTCCGCCTTTACCGTGACCGCCACGGTGGTAGCCGGCGGTTCTGACCAGGCCGCCGCCCAGACCCTGGTCCGGACCGTAAAACTCGAAACTTCGGAGTCCGATGGCAAGTTCATCGTGCACGTGTTTTATCCCGTGGGCCAATACGACAGTTATTCGTATGCCGGGTCGAAGACCAGTGGTGATTCGAGCGACGGCGACAACAACGGCAGCGTATGTTTCCTGGGCGTGTTTTGTGTCAACGGCGGCGGGAGCTCGGGTCTGCGCTATCAGGACACGGGCGTGCGCGTGTACACGGGCGGACAGCGCGGCACCCCGTTGCATGTGGATCTCTCCATCCAGGTTCCGGCGCACATGGCATTCGCCGTGACGAATTACGTCGGTCGCAGTGACCTGGACACGTTGCAAAACGACATGCGCGTCAAGACGGCGAGCGGCGATGCCTACGGCAGCAATATCACCGGCACGTTCAGCGCGGATACCGGTTCCGGCGATGTGCACGTTAAAAACCTCACCGGCGACTTGAGCGCCGATACCGGCAGCGGCGATGTATTTGCCGACGGCTTCAAGGGCAGCGTGAACGCGGATACCGGTTCCGGCGACGTGCACTTGAGCAATGGCAGCGGCCCGACGCTGTCCGCCGACACCGGTTCCGGCGATGTGTACTTCACCGGCGTCAGCGGCGACATGAAGTTCGACACCGGTTCGGGCGACGTGCACGTCAGGAACGCCAGCGGCTCACTGCATGCCAGCACCGGCTCGGGCGAGGTGCGCGCCGAAAATTACACCAGCGGCGCGAGCGTGTGGGCGAACACCGGCTCGGGCGATGTCAGCCTCGCCGGCAACCTGTCCGCGATGCGCAAGCTTTACATAGACACGGGCTCCGGCGACGCCACACTGCGCACCTCGGGCGGCCTGTCGTTGCGCCTGGACGCGTCCTCCAACAGCGGCGAACTGAACATCAACCTGCCGGGCATGCGCAACGTGGTCACCCATCGCGGCTCGTTCAGCGCGGATTTTGGCAGGGCCGAAGGCAAGGGAACGATTTCCACCGGCAGCGGCGACATTAGCGTCACCCAACCCTGAAGAGGACTCGGGACATGAAAATTCGTCACTTCCATCCGCTGCTGCTGCTGCTGTGCGCAGTGGTGCTGGCCGGCTGCAACGTCAACAAGGACATAGACATCCCCGCCAGCGCGCACTGGTCCAGCGGCACCAGCACCATCAACGGTGTAATCACCGTAGGCGCTGGCGCGGTGGTGGACGGCGGCTTGCGCACCATCAACGGCGCCATCCGCCTGGGCGCCGGTGCACAAACCGGGAACCTGACCATCATCAATGGTGGAATCACGCTCGCCAACGGCGCGCACGCACAAAAACTGGAGGGCGTGAACAGCTCCGTGACCCTTGGCAGCAATGTGATCATCGATTCCGACATTGCCGTCGTCAACGGCAGCCTGGGCACGGCCTCCGGTACCCGGATTGACGGATCGGCCGCCATCGTGAACGGCGACATGGCTCTGTGTGGCACGGTCGTAACCGGCAAGCTGTCGTTCGTCAACGGCACGGTCTGGCTTGCTCCCGGCAGCACCGTGCAGGGCGATATCATCGCCAAACAACCGCAAGGCAGCAATCACAACCTGCCGCCGGTCGTGGTCATCGGACCGCACGCGATCGTGGGCGGCAGCATCATGTTCGAACGTCCCGGCCAGCTCTATGTGAGCGACAGCGCAGTGATTCACGGCGTCACCGGAGTCACACCGGTGAAATTCACCGGCGCGGCACCTACCGGCGTGACCTTGCCGGATTGCCCGAGTGACTGACGAGGACCGTACCATGACCCACAACCCGCTGCACTGCACTTCACCGCCGTAAGCGCGTGATGCGACGCAACGGCGTCGCCGCGCATCCTTGATTGGTAAATCGAACCCGGAGGAAGCCTGATGCTTCGCTTCAACAGACCCGCTTTGCCCGCGATTTTTGTCCTGCTGCTTGCGGCCGGCACGGTCCATGCCCAAGGGCCCGAGTTCCAGGCGCCGGTGACCGAGGCCGGCGTCAAAACCGGCGAGATCACGCTGGATGGCGCGCTCAACGAGCCGGCGTGGCGCACGGCACCCGTGATCACGCTCACCCAGCAGAATCCGCATCCCGGCGCAACCACGCCCTTTACCACCACGGTGCGCATCCTGCGGGGCAAAAGCCACCTGTATTTCGGTATCGTCTGCGACGACCCGGATCCCGCCAAGATCGCCATCCACACACTGCAACGCGACGCCGACCAGTCGAGCGACGACAACGTGATGATCGTGCTCGACACCTTCGGCCAGCACAAACTCGCCTACGTGTTCCAGGTAAACGCCGGCGGCGCCATGGCCGACGGCCTGATTTCGCCCGGCTACATGAACATGAACAGCAATACACCCACCGTGGATTACAGTTGGAACGGCTACTGGGAAGCGGCGGTCAAGCGCACGTCTACGGGCTGGACCGCGGAAATCCGCATTGATACGCAGAGCCTGCAATTCAACAACCAGCACGCGGTGTGGGGGCTGAACATCAGCCGCTATGTGCCGCGCGATCTTTTGACTCTTGCCTGGTCCGGGATCAACCTGAACGCTTCAGCTACGAATCTACAATGGGAAGGCACCCTCACCGGTATCCAGGGATTGAGCCAAGGCTCGGGACTGGAATTCGATCCCTATGCGGTCACTGAGTACAGCGATACCAAGCACGACACCGCGAGTTGGACCGGCTTCGATCTCAAGTACAACTTCACTCCGGAACTGGCCGGGCGTCTCACTTATCACACGGATTTCTCCGAGGCTCAGGCCAACAGCCTGCAAGTGAACGGCTCGCCTTATCCGCAAACCATTCCTGAAACTCGCGCGTTCTTCCTGGAAGGCGCCAATATCTTCACCTTCAGCCACAATCTGGGACAGAACTTCATTCCGTTCTATTCGCGCAGCGTTGGCCTGATCAATGGCGAATCGGTGCCGCTGGACGAAGGCGTGAAGCTGCTCGGCCACACAGATGGCTGGACCCTCGGGCTGCTGGATGCCCAGATGGCTGGAACAAATATCTCTGACGTCACCAATCTGTTTGCGGGGCGGGCCGTATACAACATCAATGATCAGTGGCGCGTGGGTACGCTCATCACTCACGGTGACCCGCTCGGCCAGTCGGACAACACGCTCACCAGCTTTGACAGCACCTGGAGCACCTCGACCTTCGGCGGCGACAAGAATCTAAATCTGTCCGGCTGGGTGGCGCGCTCCTCCGGCAGCGATCTCCCAACCGGCACACCCAACGGCTACGGTTTCGACGCGGAATATCCCAACGATCTGTGGTATGCGGATGTCAACTACAACTTCTACGGCGACGCGCTGAATCCCGCGTTGGGCTTCATCCAGCGGCCCGGCACCAAGCAGAGTTCAGCGGATGTCACCTATCAGCCACGTCCCGGTACAGACAGCGTGTTTTCCTGGGTGCGGCAATTCTTCTTCAACGCCGGCTGGAATTACGTCACCGGCCTCGACAATCGAGTGCAGAGCGACGACTGGTCATTAAACCCTCTGCAATTCACTACTCAGGGCGGATGGCATTGGAACACCCAGATCAATATCAATCATGAGGTACTCGCCTCACCTTATCCGATCCTGCCGAGCGTGACTATCCCGGCCGGCGCTTACAATTTCACCACCACGCATATCAACATGAATTCGCCGGCCGCAAACGATCTGACCTATGGCTTCAGCTCCGAAATCGGCGATATCTATAGCGGCCATTACAAGGACTTCTTCCCCAACATTTCCTGGTCGGCGCCCGGCGGCCATTTCACCTCCAGCCTAGTGACCGGAATCCTCTGGCTCTACACGCCGCAAGGCAACGGCGTACTGCGCGTCTCGGAATTGAATCTCGGCTATTCGTTCACGCCGGACCTGACGCTTTCGACGCTCACCCAGTACAACAACATCAGCCACACCACCTCGGAGAACGCCATTCTGCAATGGAACATCCAGCCGGACCGGATCTTTTACCTTGTCTGGAACCACGGCCTGACGCTGAATCCCAACCTGCTCCAAGGCACCCAAACCATCACCGGCAATACCATAGTGGTGAAACTGGTGTGGGGCTTCTACTGATTTTTCATCCGCTAAGGAGACATCCATGAACAAGCAACTGATTTTTATAGTCGCCGCACTGGTTTCACTGTCTCTCATGTCGCCCATGGCCTCGGCGCATCATGCGCATGCCACTGTCTGGTCAGTGGATCATCAGGGAATAACCCTGGACTCCGGCGATGCCGTAATCCACGGCAATGACGGCACCGAAGCGCGCATCACTCCGGACGGTACGTTGAACATCGCCGGCAAAACCATTTCGGTGAATGCAGCACAGCGGCAACAGCTCGTGCAATACGTGGCCACGGTCAGGGACATCGAAATCAAGGGCGCACAACTCGGCGCAGCGGCGGGCAGTTTTGCGGCCGGCGTGGCCGCGGAAGCCATCGCCACGCTGTTCGCGGGCGCCAGCGAGGACGATATTGACCGCAAGGCTCAAACGCGCGCCAACGAGTTCAAGAAGAAAGCCCTGCCCATTTGCCGGGACGTGCAGACCCTGAAGCAGCTTCAGGACTCGCTCCAGGCCAGCCTGCCCGCTTTCGAGCCCTATGCAGTGATCGAAGCGCACGACGCCGGGGACTGCGAACACGACATCAATTCGGACGATTGAAGCACGAGCAATGCGCTGGTCGCCGTACCGGCACGCCAGACGCCTGAGCTTCACCGCACAGGTAAGCCCCGGACCCGTGGGCCTCCGCCAAGGACGCGGTTTTCGACGGCTTGCGGGAAAACTGCGGTATCTGCCCACGCCGACGGCTGGGCGTCAAAGACGCCAGCAGTCGCAAATGAATTAGAAATGAATCGGCGTAATTTCACAGTTATGCCGGACGACTCCTCCGCAAACGCGCTATACCTGCTGGCAGGTCCAAGGTCACGGGTAATCGCACCCAGCAATGCGCAATGCGAAGGAGTCATTTATGCAACATTCAATCTCAAACATCACGCGACTGTTGCCCTGGTTGTTGGGCGCAGCCTGCATCGCGGCGGTGTCCCTCCCGGCACACGCCGACCACCTGCCGCCCGGCGTGCAGGTGATACACATGCACCAGCCTCCCTATCTGGACCGGCCGCCGGGTTCCGGGCCATACAGTCAGTCCGACATCAACGATGCCATGGGACTCGCAAAAATCGGCGACGCCGAGGCCCAGGCCAATCTCGGCATCATGCTGCAGACCCGCGGGGAATATAAGGAGGCTGCCTACTGGTACCAGCAGGCGGCAAATGCCGGCGTGGCGAATGCGCAATACAACATGGGCACGCTGTATTTCAATGGTGAAGGCGTACCGCAGGATTACGCCAAGGCGCACGCATGGTTCCTGCGTGCGGCCACGCGCGGGAACAAATACGCGGAATTCCAGTTGGGCATGACCTATTTCACCGGCCAAGGCGTCAACAAGGATCCCACCAAGGAAATTTTCTGGTACGAAAAGGCCGCACGTCACGGATTGCCGGCTGCGGCCTATAACCTGGGAGTGATCTACAACAACGGCGACGAAGTGTCGCCGGACTATGTGCGTGCCTACGCCTGGTTGCTGCTGGCGCAGAAGGGCAACCTCGACACCAGCAGTGCGCTGGCAGCGGTCGCCACGAATCTGTCGCCGGAGCAGATCAAGCAGGCCGAAAAGCTGAGCCATACTCTGGAGCGTGATCCAGCGTCGAACACCGGCAAATGACCAACGGCGCTGCGGGCGTCACGCACACGGCCAGACGGCGTGCGTGACGCCCAAACTTGGGGATTTTCGCTTGCGAGTTGCAGACAATAACAGGTTCGCATTTTGACCACACAACCGCGGCACTTCACGGCGTTGGGCCATCCGCTGTTTGCGGCAGGCATCGTTGCGCTGGGTGTGCTCAGTCTCCTGTACGGTGATTCTTCATTGGTGTTGCAGGCCGTGTCTCACTGGGTGCCATGGCGGGGAGACTGGATCTACGCATGCGGGGCGGTCATGCTGGCGTGCGGAACGGGGCTGATATTTGCACGCACGGCCACACTTGCTTCCCGCGTCCTGGTTGTCTATCTGCTGCTTTGGCTGCTGTTGCTGAAAGTGCCGATATTGGTATCGGCACCGGCAGCGATCGTCTCTTGGGAAACTTTTGCCGAAACTGCGACGCTGCTTTCAGCTGCCTGGGTGATTCTCGCCGCGCTTGCCGAGCCGGGGCGCGGCCGGTGGTTGAAATTTGCCGTGGGCGAAAACGGCGTGCACATGGCAAGGGTTCTGTTTGGCATTGCATTGATACTGTTTGGGCTGGCGCACTTCGGGTACCTCAAATATACGGCTGCACTGGTTCCGGCATGGCTGCCGTGGCATATCGGTTGGGTCGCTCTGAGCGGCACGGGCTACATGGCCGCCGGTCTCGGCATTCTTTTCAGGATTTGGCCGCGCTTGGCCGCGGCCTTGACCGCCGGCATGATGAGCGCGTTTCAGATCTTGATCTGGATCCCCAAGGTCATCGCCATGCCGACCATCCAGGACACATGGTCGGAACTGCTCATTGGCTGGACCTTGGCGTTTGCCGCCTGGGTCATCGCCGATTCGTATCGGGGCTCGGCGTGGCTGTCAATCGGAAAGTCATCTACTGTTGGGGCAGAGTCCGGGAACGAATCAGCGGCCTGATCTTTGAATGGCAACGGATTGCTGGAGGCATTTACCGGCCGCTGCTCTTTTTTAAATCACTTCGCAGGCGCACAGCCGGGCTGGCCCAGTTGCCGCGTAAGCAATACAAACGCTGTTTCGCGACACAGCGGATGCAGGCCGGGCCAGACGCTCATGAACGGAATTAGGGTGCTTACGTCGCGGTTGCGCACCGCGTCGCTGAGCGTCTTGAGCGCCTGCTGCGGCCGGCCGAGATGCATGTAAGCATCCGCAAGGAACACGGCCGTGAGCTTGTCGGGCGTTTGCGTGGCGAGCGCCGTGACGTACCAGTTGAAATAATCCACCAACGCCTGCGGGCGGTCGGCGCGCACCCGCGAAATATCGGCGGGCGAGGCGCCCGCGTACTGCATTTCCAGCGCTGCCTGCTGTGTCGCTTCCGTGTAATGGCCCTCGCCGAGCAGCGTCAGCACCAAGAGATGCCTCGCGAGCTCGTTGTCGGGTTTGATACCGATGGCGGTCTGCGCATATTGGCTGGCCATGTCGAATTGGCGGTCAATGTAGAACAGCACCGCCGAATCCAGCGAGATGCGCATGGAGACCGGATCCAGGCTCTGGGCGATGGACATGGCCTGACGCATATCCTGGTTCCGGTCCATCGCGGAGTAGTACGCGGCTTGTGCCTGCCACGCCCAGGCATTGCCGGGATTGTGGCGCAGCGCTTCCCGGATTTGCGGTGCAGCGGCCGTGGGGTTCCAGCGATAGAACAGATCCAGTGTGCCCTGCAGCAGATGTGCATCGGACGAATCGGGATTCAACTCCAGGGCCTTGGTAACCAGCCCACCGGCATCGTTGACCTGCCGTGTGGACAAGGTGTTCAACGCCAGCAACGACTGCGCAGTGCACACGTAAGCCGCGGCGAATTTCGGATCCCGCGTCATCGCCTGACGGCAATAGTCCCCGGCTTTGGCGTTATCCCCCTGCGACAGCACGTAGCGACCGAGCTGATAATCCAGCGCGGCCTGACGGTTACCGGTGAATTCCAGCGGTTTGACGCTGGCATCGGGCGCCAGCAGCGACGCCACGTGCGTGGCAATCTGCACCACGGTCTGCTGAAAGGTATTGCTCGTGTATTTGAGATCGAGGCGGTATTCGCTGCCCCACACGTATCTTTGATCGGCGACGCGGATCAGGCGTGCCGACACCTGGATGAACGCGGGATTCTGGGTGATGCTGCCTTCCAGCACATAGCTCGCGCCCAAGTCCTGGCCGATGGTCTTGATGGTTTTGCGCGCACCGGCGTAGTTCATGCTCGAGGTGTCCGCAATCACCCCCAGACGGTCGGGGGCAATCGGTCCGAACAGATCAATCAATTCGCTCGCGACGGACGCGCCCAGAATCTCGTTGGCAGGATTGGTGGACAGATTGGTGAACGGCAACACCGCAATTACCGCGTGCGGAGCCACAGGTACCGTCGTCTGGGTGAAAAATTGTACGCGGTAACGGTAATGCGCCACGGCCAGCACAGCGACCACGATCAGCACCAACACGATCACCGCCCCGGCGACCGGCCAGCGCCATCGGCGGCGCGGCATACGTGCGCTGGGCGGCGTGGTCGGCAACACCGCAATCGCTCCCGGACCGTGGAATACTGCAGCCTCGCCGGTAATCCGGCTCACCGGAAAAATGAACTTGTAACCGCGCCGGGAGATGGTCTGGATGTAGCGTGTGCCGGTGGCGCCGTCGTTGAGGGCAACGCGCAACTGGCGCATGCAGGCGCTGATGCCCTCCTCGAATTCGACCACCGTCTTGGTGCCCCACAGGCACTGGCGGATTTCCTCGCGCGATACGATGTCGCCCGCGTGTTCGAGAAGCAGCGTCAGCAGCTTGGCCACCTGCGGGCGCAGCAATGCGGTCTTCCCGCCGTCGCGCAACTCGCCGCTGCGCGGATCGAACACGAACTCGCCGAAGGCGAATTTTCCGTGGGAAAGGTCCGGCGAGATATCCATGACTGTCGCAGCCATTATCCTACCCGTTTGTCCGCCCTATCGCCTGACACTCATTGTTTATAGCGCCATTCGCCAGCGGCAGCGGTACGTCGGCAATAATTCAGAAATGAATAATAAAAAATGCGGCAACCACGGCACCGGAACACGTCCCCAGGCGGCTCAGTGTAGTATGGACACCGGCACTCGGCCGCGGTTCTGACCGTTCCCAACCCGTCTGATCGGAGAATCCGGGTCATGCAGTCACCGTCTTACACTCTCCGGATAGGCCGGCTGGCTCGCGAACTCCCGCTGTTCGAAGTCCAGCCGGGCTTGCACATCGCGGTGCTCAACATCCTGGGCGACGTGGAACTGGCGGAGGAAGCTGCGGCGGCGCTCGCGCCGCGCATCGCCGTTCACACTCCGCAGGTACTGATGACGCCCGAGGCCAAGAGCATTCCGCTGGCGTATGCCCTGGCACGCCGGCTGCATCTGCCTTACGTGGTGCTGCGCAAGACTTACAAGAGTTACATGGGCGAGGCGCTCTCGGCCACCACCACATCGATCACCATGGGCCGCGAGCAGACCCTGTACCTCGATCAGAAAGACCGCGACTTGGTTGCCAATGCACGCGTTGCGCTGATTGACGACGTGATCAGTACGGGCTCCACGCTGGTCGCGATGCATGAGATCGTGACCCGCGCCGCCGGCGAAGCCGTGTGCGAGGCGGCGATCTGCACCGAAGGCGAACTTGAGAACTGGAAACATGTGATCGCGCTCGCGCATTTGCCGTTGTTCAAAGCCGACGGCAAAGCGGTGGACGCCTGAAATCTTGCCGGCGCACGGACCGCAACCAGCATGCCAACAGATATCCAGTTCATCCTAGACTTCGACAGCACGCTCATCCGCGTGGAAATGATGGACGTGATGGCGGAAGTAGCCACCCCCGATCCCGCCGCACGCACCGACGTGCGGCAGCGCATTCAGGAGCTGATTGACGCTGCCATGGCCGGCCGCCTGGATTACCGCGAGTCGCTGCAGCAGCGCCTGGCTCTGCTGCATTTCCCGCGCAGCTGCATGCCCGAGGTAATCGCCCGGCTCCAAACCCTGGTGACGCCTTCGTTTCTCAGAAACCGCGCGTTTCTTGCCGGACACGCCGACCGCGTGCACGTCCTGACCGGCGGATTCCGGCAAATGGTGGAGCCGATGATCCGCGACCTCGGCCTGCGCGCCGATCATCTGCACGCCAACACGCTCACCTTCGATGCGGCGGGCGTGAGCAACGGCTGCGACTGGGACAACCCGCTGTCGCGCGAAGGCGGAAAAATTGAAGTGGTGCGCGCGCTCAAACTGGACGGACGCACAGTCGTCGTGGGCGACGGCTGGAGCGATTACAAAATCCGCGAAGCGGGCGCCGCTGCGCGTTTCTACGCGTTTACCGAAAACATCGCGCGCCCCGAAGTCACGGCCAGAGCCGACCACGTGGCACCGAATTTCGACGAGGTGCTTTACGATCTCGGCTTGCGCGCGGCGGTGTCCTATCCCAAGAACCGCCTGCATGTGCTGCTGCTGGAGAACATCCACGCGGATGCCGTGGCCGCGTTCCAGAAGGAAGGCTACCGCGTGGAAACCGTGGCCGGCAGTCTGGAGGAAGCCGCGCTCGGCGAACGGCTCGCCGATGTGTCCGTGCTCGGCATCCGCTCCAAGACGCAGTTGACGGAACGTGGCCTCGCCGGTGCCAAACGCCTGCTCGCGGTTGGCGCCTTCTGCATCGGCACCAACCAGATGGACCTGCACGCCTGCGAACGCAAGGGCGTGGTCGCCTTCAACGCGCCCTTCAGCAACACGCGCTCGGTGGTGGAACTGGCGCTCGCCGAGATCATCTTCCTGCTGCGCGGCATCCCCGAGAAAATCCGCCTCATGGACCACGGCGTGTGGGACAAGTCCGCCAAGGGTGCGCACGAAGTGCGCGGCAAACGCCTCGGGATCGTCGGCTACGGCAACATCGGCATGCAGTTATCAGTGGTGGCCGAATCGCTGGGCATGGACGTGTGTTTCTACGACGTCGCGGAGAAGCTCGCGCTCGGCAACGCGCACAAGTGCGCCACCCTGGACGAGCTGCTGGAATCGTCCGACGCAGTGACCGTGCACGTAGACGGCCGCAAGGAAAACACCAGGCTTATCGGCGTGCGCGAATTCGCGCGCATGCGGCCGGGCGCGGTGTTCCTGAACCTCTCGCGCGGCCATGTGGTGGATCTCGAGGCGCTGCGCGTGCAGCTGGAATCCGGCCGCTTGCTCGGCGCGGCGCTCGACGTGTATCCCGAGGAGCCACATGCCAACGGCGAGCGTTTCGAGCATCCGCTGCGCAAATCCGCGAATGCCCTGCTCACGCCGCACATCGGCGGCAGCACGCTCGAAGCCCAGCGCGACATCGGCCGCTACGTCAGCAGCCGCATCATCGACTACATCAATACCGGCAACACCGAAGGCAGCGTGAATTTCCCGCCGCTGCGCCTGCCGCCGCAGACCGAGGCCCACCGGTTGATCCACGTGCACGAGAACGTGCCCGGCATCCTCGCGCAGATTAACCAGGCGCTGGCCGCGCACGGCGCCAATATCCTCGGCCAGTACCTGAAAACCCATGAACGCCTGGGTTACGTGATCACCGACATCAACCGCAATTATTCCGAAACGCTGCTCGACGACATCCGCCGCATTCCCCACACGCTGCGCTTCCGCGTGCTGTATTAGCACCGATCTCGCAGGAGCGACTTCAGCCGCGATCTTGCGTACCACAGTAGAATGCCCCGTTCACCCTTAACATGGCCGGAGGTGTGAAGCCCTGTTCACCCCGCGTCCAGCAGTTCGGCACCGTCCGTGCCAGCCCCGGCCACGATATCAATTAGTGCCGTAACCGGCTGCGCCCCGTGCGGCAAGCGCCGCGGTGCAGGCGCCGAACGCCGCGGTGTGGTATAGATTGGGCCGGCCGGCGGCGCGGCCAACGCCTTCGACTGCCGGCCTTCGCATGTCTTGGAGAGACGTCTGCATGAGCACCGAATGGTTCATCGTAGCCGTGGTCGTGGCGATTATCATCACGTCACTCACGGACTGGTTCTTCGGCGGCGTGCTGTTCCACGGGAAATACAAGACTTACCCCGAAATCTGGCGCAACACCGGCAGCGGCAAAGGCGAGAGTCTGGCAATCACCTGGTCCGTACTGCTGAGCGTGCTCACCTGCGTGATATTCATTTACCTTGCCGTGCGGCTCGATGCCCTGAGCTGGGGACACGCACTCGGCCTGGCGTTCGGCATCTGGCTGCTGGCACCGCTGCCTTTGCTGATCACCAACGCACTGTTCATCAAAATCCACCCGCTCAACACTTTGTCCAACCTCATCGGTTGGCTGGTCAAGCTGCTGATCTGTGCCATCTCGGCGCACCTGTTTTTGGGTTAATCACTGCACCACAGAACATGGCAGGGAGTTGCTTCATGTCTGAAACCACCGTACAACAAGACACATCCGGCGTGCGTTTCCCGCCGCCGCTCTATTACATCATCGGCCTGATCGTGGGCTTCGTCATCCAATATTTCTATGCGATCCATATCGGCAGGCCCGGCCATCGGGTAACCGAATATGCGCTGGGTGGCCTCTGGATTCTCGCCGGCCTGCTGCTCATGGGTTGGGCGCTGTTCACTTTCCGCCGCGCGGGCACCAGCCCCATTCCTCACGTGCCCACCACCGCGCTGGCCGCGGCCGGACCTTATCGCCTGACGCGCAATCCCATGTACCTGGGAATGGCGCTCATCGGCGTCGGCGTGAGCCTTGCCGGCAACGCACTCTGGCCGCTCTTGTCCGTGCCGGTGGCGCTGGTGCTGATTGACCGGCTGGTAATCCGCAAGGAAGAACGTTATCTGGACACGAAGTTCGGCGACGCGTACCGGCAGTATCGCAGCCGCGTGCGCCGCTGGCTGTAAATGGCCTTCCGCATCGAGACCGCGCGGCTGCTGGT
>JAGWLP010000090.1 GCA_028864905.1 Gammaproteobacteria bacterium | reverse complement strand
TCCCCCTTTGGAAAAGGGGGATTGAGGGGGATTTTGAAAATCCTCCCTGACCCTCCTTTTGCAAAGGAGGGAGTAAACACGCTTATTAAAATGCCGGGCATATTTACCGTGACAGCGGTGGTGTCGAGCGGCAGCGGATACGAATGAAACGCTGGCATCACATCACCTGGAAGTCCGCGCTCGGCGTGGTGGCGGCGCTGGTGCTGGTGCTGGCTGCTGCCGCCGGACTGTTTCGCGCGTTTGCGCCGCTGGTGCCGACGTACCGTGTCGAAGCCCAGGCTTGGGCGAGCCGCGTGCTCGGCCGGCCGGTGGAAATCGCCTCCATGGGCGCGCGTCTCGGGCTCGTCGGTCCGGAATTGACGCTGGGACGCGTGGCGATCCTGTCGCGCGACGGTCGCTATGTGATCATCGAAGCGCGCGAGCTGCGCCTCGGGCTGAGCCTGCGCGCCGTGCTGCACGGCCAGTTTTCGCGTCCCAGCCGCATCGTTCTCATCCAGCCGCAACTGGTGCTGGAGCGCGAAACCGACGGCCGTTATGCGGTGCGCGGTCTCGAAGGCAGTCTCAATCCGGGCGCAAGCGAAACCGATTGGCGTGCAACCGCGGCCGAGGCCTTCGCCCAGAACGCCGCGCTGCGCGTGCGCGGCGGCCAGGTGACCCTGATTGACATGCGCAATCCCGCCGTGCCGCTGATGTTCCGCAACCTGCAGCTCAACCTCGACAACAGTCGCGATGATCACCGCCTGTCCGGGCGCGTGCAGTTGCCGGCCGAGTTCGGTCACAGCCTGTCATTCAGCACGCAGGTGCAGGGCGCGGGCCTCGAGCCGGCGGCCTGGCAATGGCAGGTGCAGGCCGAGGGCGATGCGCTGGATCTTGCGCAATGGCTGGAATACTGGCCGGCGGCGCGCGGGCGCTTTCGCAGCGGCAACGTGGATGTGCGCGCTGCCTTGACGGGCATGGGCGCGCGCCTGGATCACGCCGAGGCCAGCGTGACCGCGCGCAAGATTGCGCCGGCAGAGACGGCGTCGGGCTTTGATCTGCTTGCCGGCTCGTTGAACTGGACGCGCACCGCGTCCGGCTGGACGCTTGCCGGCCACGATTTACATTTGCGCCGCGGTGTGGATATCTGGCCTGCGAGCCAGTTCAATCTACGCTACGCGCGTGCTGCGCCGGATTCCACGAGTTGGTCCGGCGATACGAGTTTCCTGCGCCTGCAGGACGTGACGCTGCTGAGCACCTGGCTGCCTGCGGATTTCAGCACCGCCACTGCGCGCCTGCAGAAACTCGCTCCCAGCGGTGACCTGAAAGACGTGCAATTTGCCGCGCAACGCACAGCCGGGGCATTCGGCCCGTGGGCTTTGACCGGGCAGTTCGACAATCTCGGATTGCACGCCGATGGCGACATCCCGGGTTTCAGCGGTCTGAGCGGCACACTCGACGCGAATCAGGATGGCGGCACACTGGCGCTTGCCGGCACGAACGCCACGGTGACATTCGCGCACCTGTTCCGCGGCCCGCTGACCGCGACCACGCTCCAGGCGGATCTGCAATTCCACCACGACCCCCAGGGCTGGCTGTTTACCCTCAAGGACTTGGCGGCGGCCAATCCGGATGTGCAGCAGGCCACCGCCACGGGCACGCTGTTGCTGCCCGCGGACGGCAGCTCGCCGGTGATTGACTTGCAGGCGAGTGCCGTGAATGCCGACGCCCGCAGCAAATCAACTTATTTCCCGGTCGGCATCATGCCGAAAGAAGTGGTCGCGTGGCTGGACAGTGCCATTGTCGACGGCCAGGTGCCGGGCGCCAGCCTGATTTTGCGCGGCAAACTCACTGATTTCCCCTACGACCACGGGCCGGGCTTGTTCGACATCCGCTTTCATCTGATCCACGGGCAACTGGATTATGCGGACGACTGGCCGCCGGTCAAGGACTTGGATGCCGACGTGGAGTTCAAGAATCAGGGAATGTACGTGACGGTGCGGCAGGGGACGCTGCTCGGCGATCAGATCAGCGGCGCCACCGCGGATTTTGCCGATTTGCGCAACGGCATGCTGCACATCCAGGGTAACGCGCGCGGTGATGCCGCGGCGGCGCTCGCGTTTCTGCGCAACGGCCCGCTCAAGACGCGTTTTGGCCACGTGCTCGACGGACTGAGCGCAACCGGCGGCGCCGATATCGATTTGAATTTGCTGCTGCCGGTCGAGCACGTCGAGAATTACCGGCTCGTTGCCAATGTGCAGTTGCAGAATGTCGGTCTCACGCTGGCCTCGCTGCCACACTCGCCGGTGCGTGGACTGCACGGCACGGTCAAGATTACGCAGGACGGTGTGAGCGCCGAGAAACTGCAAGCCGTGTTTCTCGGCGAGCCGCTGAGCGTCAGGCTCAGTCCCGGGGTGCATCCGGACACCACACGGCTTTCCGTCAACGGCGGCGCTCAGGCAGGGCAGTTGGCGGCGATGTTGCCGGCGACGTTCAAACCCGCGCTGAGCGGCACTATGGCTTGGCAGCTGAGCGGAGCGTTACCCAACAAACCGGCCGAAAGCAGCTCCGGACTGTCGCTCACGCTGCAATCGGATCTGCGGGGCTTGGGCCTGGATCTGCCGGCGCCGTTCGCGAAGGCCGCGGACGACACCGTGCCTCTGCAGACCGTGCTGAATTTCGACGGCAACAAACTGAACCTGCGGATGGCTTATGGCACGGTGATGCGCGGCGTGTACCGATTGCACGACGTTGACGGCGCCTGGCGCTTCGACCGCGGGGACCTCGTGTTCGGCGGCGGCACGCCCGCGTTGCCTGCCGCTCCCGGGTTGATGCTCGACGGCGAGTTGCCGGAATTGTCGTTGGCGGCGTGGGAAAAATTTGTCCCAACCGGGCCAACTGCGGCTCCGGTGGCTCCGGTATTGCCGGCCTGGCTGGGTGGCGCCGATCTGACCATCGGGCAATTTGCGGGCTTCGATCAGCGCATCCAGAATCTGCATCTCGGCCTCGCACGCGCGGCCGATCACTGGACGCTGGCGCTTTCCAGCCAACCGCTGGCCGGCACGATCAACTGGCCGTTCGCGCCGGACGCGAGTCATCCGATTGTCGCCGACATGCAGCGCGTCACTCTGGTGCGCAAGCCGCAGGTCGGCAACACCACACAGCCGCCAGCGAAACTGGATCCCCGCGACATACCGCCGTTGCAGATCGACATCAAGCAGTTCCACTACAATGACATCGCGCTCGACAATCTGCACGTTGAACTGGAACCGCAGGCAGAGGGCGTGAACCTCAAATCCCTGACGGTGGCCAGTCCCGGCCTGGAACTGCATGCCAGCGGACAGTGGACCGAACAGCCCGATGCCGGCACGCACACCGTGCTCAACGTGCAGTTGCAGAGCCGGGACGTCAAACAGACCCTGCAGGCATTTGGTTTCGCACCCGGCATCAGCGGCAGCCGCGGCGAGATGCAGGCCGAGCTGAACTGGCCGGGTGGACCACTGGTCGAAATCCTGCCGGTGCTGAACGGCAAGCTGCACATCAAGTTGCAAAACGGCAGCCTGCTCGAATTGAAACCCGGCGCGGGGCGCGTCTTCGGCCTGCTGAGCATCAATGCGCTGCCGCGCCGCCTGTTGCTCAACTTCAGCGACGTGCTCGGCAAGGGCTTCGCCTACGACTCCATCGAGGGTACGTTCACCATCCAGAACGGCGACGCTTACACCAGCGATCTCACGGTCTCGGGACCGGCGGCCAAAATCCACATGGTGGGACGCACCGGCCTGGTCAGGCATGATTTCGACGAGGCCGTAGTGGTGTTGCCGAGCGTAGGCTCCACCCTGCCGGTCATCGGTGCGCTTGCCGGCGGCGTGGGCGTGGGCGCCGTGGTGTTCCTGCTCACCGAAATTTTCAAGAAGCCGCTGTCAGCGGTGGGCGAAACCCGCTACCACCTTTCCGGAACGTGGGATAATCCCAAGCTCACGGCCATCGCCCCGCCCCAACCCGCCTCCGCCAAACCCTGAGCCGCACACCGCATGCAGCGATTCATCAGCCTGTGGATATTTGCCGTGGCACTCACTGCGGCCGCGGATGCGCGCGCCGCCAGCTACACCATTACGCCGGAAATGTGGATGCAGCCGCGCAGCGGCCAGGTCATGCTGCAGATGGCGCCGGTGCGCGCGGCCGTGCAGGACTGGATGCAGCACCCCGGCGCCAAACTCGTGATCCTGCATTCCGGCGACGACATGGGCAACCTCTGGGCCAGCGAGGTCCAGGACTGGCTGGTCTCGCTCGGAATCCCGTCGGCGGACATCGTGAAGCAGGTGAGCGGCCAGGACGAGAACTCGGTGACCCTGGAAGTCGCACCGTGACGATGCACCAGGTCGCCGCCATCCAGATGAATTCCGGCACCGACGTCGCGGTGAATCTGCGCGAAGCCGGCAAGCTCATGGCCAAGGCCGCGGCCCAGAGTGCGGAATTGATTGTGTTGCCGGAGAATTTCGCGCTCATGGCGCGCACGGACGC
>JAGWLP010000016.1 GCA_028864905.1 Gammaproteobacteria bacterium | reverse complement strand
GCGGATGTCCGCTTCATCGTCCACCACCAGAATCTGCGAGGCTCGCATGCACTACTCTCCTAGGCGCCGGAGCGCCGTTGCAGGCCGCCAAACAATGCGTTGCTGCGGCCGCCCTCGGTGACCGGCAGACGAATGCTCACCACGGCGCCGCCCTCGGGACCGTTGCGCACGCGGATGCTGCCACCGTGCTCTTCCACCAGTTTCTTGACGATCGCCAATCCGAGGCCGGTGCCCTTGGGTTTGCTGGTCACGTACGGTTCGAACGCATGTCCGAGGATCTCGGCATCGAAACCCGGGCCGTTGTCCTCCACCAGAATCTCCGCCAACTCCTCCTTGTTGCGGTGGTAATAATGCGTGGTGACTTTCACGCGCCCGGTCTTGCGACCCTCCAGCGCTTCCTGCGCGTTCTTGAGCAGATTATGCAGCATTTGCCGCACCCTGCCCGAGTCGGCATCCACCCGCGGCAAGTCGTCGTCCAGCTTCAACTGAATGGCCGTGCCGGACTCGCGCGTGCGATAGAACTCGGTAACTTCGCGCACCAGCGCGTTCAGGTCCAGCGGTGCGAATTCCAGCGGCGGGGTGTGCGCGTATTCGCTGAAGGCATTGACCATGGACTTCATGGCTTCGACCTGTTGCACGATGGTATGCGTGGAGCGCTCCAGCACCTCGGCGTCGCTGCCCTTGAACTGCGGCAGATACTTGCGGCGCAGGCGTTCCGCCGCCAGGCGTATGGGGGTGAGCGGATTCTTGATCTCGTGCGCCAGGCGCCGCGCCACCTCGCCCCAGGCGGCGTCGCGCTGCGCTTCGATGAGTGCCGTCAAATCGTCGAACACCAGCACGTGACCGGGCGTCTCGCCGCTGCCGGTGAGTGTGGTGCAGCTCACCATCAGCATGCGCCGGCCGGTGGCGCCGTGCAACAGCATTTCCTCGCGCCACTCGGTCTCGCCCGCGTCCAAGTGCTTGCGACAGGCGCTCACGAACTGCCCGCACAGCGAGGCCTCGCCGGCGAGCGGCGCCAGCGACTTGTTGAGGTGGCGGCTGAGATCGGTATCCAACACCGCGCTGGCGGCCGGATTCGCGGTCTTGAGCGTGAGATTGGCGCCCAGCGAGATCACGCCTGATGACAGCCGCGTGAGCACCGCGTCCAGATAACTGCGCTCGCTTTCCACCTGCGCGCGGCTCTTGCGTGCCGCGTCCTGCGCCAGCGACAGGCGCTGGGTCATTTCGTTGAACGAGGACACCAGATAGCCGACTTCGTCGCGCGAGGTCAGCGGCAGGCGCGTGCTGAAATCCCCGCGCGCCACGCTGCGCGTGCCCTCCACCAGGTTCTGGATCGGTTCCACCAGCTTGCGCGCGGCCACGAACGCCACCCACACCGCCATCAGCACCGACAGCACCAGCACCAGCGAGAGCGTGAGCATGAAACTGTACTTGAGCGGCTGGCGCAGCACCGTGAGCTCATGGTAGTGGGAATACGCGGCCTGCACCTGGTTGGCAAGGCCGCTTTGCTGATCGGCCACCGGGAATATCGCCTGCAGTATTTCCGGCCGCCACCACAGCCCACCCGCGGCTACCGGCACCAGCGCGCGGATGTGCAGGCCGTTGTCACCCGCCGGATCCAGACCCACATATACGCCGCCGCTGCGCACCTGCATGAGCAGTTGCTCGCCCGGCAGGTCCGGAATCAGCTGCGCAGAGAGCCCGGAACTCGTGGCAATGATGTGCCCGTCCATGCCCGACAACAACGTAAGCTGCGTGGCACCGCTGCGGCGGCGCAGCAGATCCAGTTGCTGGGCGGAGTTATCCGGACTGGTGACGGCCAGGGTGTTGCCGATCTGTTCGGTGCGCGCCAGCAGTTCGCGCACCCGCAACTGCAGCGCGCTGCGCGACAGCTCGATGGCGTCCTGCAAGGCACGCTCCACGCGCACGTCGAACCAGGAATCAATGCCGCGGCTGATGAACTGCACCGAGAAGTAATACACCAGCACCACCGGTACGATGGCGAGCAGCACGAACATCACCACCAGACGCGTGGTCAGGCGCGAGCCGGTGACGTTGCGCCGATACTGCAGCACCAGGCGCGCCAGGTTCCAGCCGATGACGGCCACCAGCACCAGCACGGCCACCGCGTTCACCACCAGCAGGCCGTCGTGCATCTGCTCGAAATCCGCCGAGTTCGCCGTACTCTTGCTGAGCAACAGCAGCGACACCAGCATCACGATCATGCCGGCCGCGATCACCAAGGGCACGACGTAGCGTCTCATGAGGTCAGCACCCAGGCGTACCAGTCGCTCGACAGGTCCCAGCCGCTGAACAGGGAAGCAATGAGTTTGAGCGGGCCCGGAAATTCGGTGATGTCGAGCACCGCACGCATGCGGATCAGGTAGCGGGTGTGCGGCTCGAGCAGGCTGGCATCGATCACCGGCAGGTCATTGACCTGGCCGAGATTCAGCACCGCATCACGGTAGCTGGCGAAACTCTGCTGTTCGCCGCTGTTCAGGTTCTTGATCACGAAGCGCTGGGTGAGCGGATGGTAGCTGATCTGATAGCGCTCGGTGAGCGTCGCCACCGTCTGGTTCCAGAGCAGGAAGCGCGGCCGGATGACCTGGATTTGCCACTCCACCGTGAGCGGCACGCCGTTCTCGAGCGCATTCAGCACCTTGCCGCTCATGTTCAGATCCACGTCCGCACTCAGGTAATACACGCCGTTCAGCAATTCGGTGTAGGCGGTGCGGATCACGAAGCCGCCGCTGTTGTTGTCGGCACGCGCGCCCGGCGGTAGGCAGATAAACAGTAGCACGCCGGCGACCACACCCGCGGCCAGACGGCGGCATGCCGGCAGCCGGCGCCAAAGGCCGTTCATGCCGGTGCCCATCCGTCAGGCTTTGTGCAGGCACGCATAATAAAAGCCGTCCATACGCGATTCGCCGGCGAGAATCTGCCGCCCGGGAGGCGACGCCACTCCCCAATGCGCGGCGATCGGCAACGCCCGTGCATCGGCATGGGCGGCCAGGAATTTGTCCACCTGCGCCGCGTTCTCTTCGGCCAGCAGCGAGCAGGTAACGTACAGCAGCTTACCGCCGCTGGCCAGGAGCGGCCAGAGCGCCGCCAGCATTTGCGCCTGCATCGCGACCAAAGCGCTCACCTCTTCAGGACGGCGCCGCACCTTGATGTCGGGATGGCGGCGAATCACGCCGCTGGCGCTGCACGGGGCATCCAGCAAAATGCGTTCGAACGGCCGGCCATCCCACCAAGTATCCGGCTGTGTCGCATCCGCCACTTTGACCTCCGCGGCCAGCCCCAGGCGCTGCAAATTCTGATGGATTTTCTGCGCGCGTCCGGCGTCGTTGTCGAGCGCCAGCAGCTGCGCCTGCGGACAGCATTCCAGGAGATGGCAGGTCTTGCCGCCGGGCGCGGCGCAGGCATCCAGCACGCGCATGCCGGCGTGCACTTCCAGCAATTCAGCGGCCAATTGTGCGGCTTCATCCTGTACCGAAAAATGACCGGCGGCAAAACCCGGCTGGGTGCGCACGTCGAACGGTTCCAGCACAGTCACGCCGGCGGCGGAAAATCCACACGCCTGCGCGGCAATCCCCGCCGCCGCCAATTCCACGAGCAGCGCCGCGCGCGTGCGCCGCAGACGGTTGACGCGCAGGGTGAGCGGCGGACGCTGGTTGCCGGCCGCGAGAATTTCCCGCCAATGGTCGGGCCAGTCCTGGCGGATGCGCTCCAGCAGCCAGCGCGGATGGGCGTAATACGCGGCCTCGTGCTGCGGCAGTTCCGTCATGAGGTGCGCCTGCTCGCGCTGGAAGCGCCGCAGCACGGCGTTGGCCAGTTGCACCGCCCACGGCTTGAACAAGTGCCGGCAGGCTTCGACGGTTTCAGCGATCGCGGCGTGCGGCGGCACGCGCATTTCGCTGAGCTGGTACAGGCCGAGCAGCAGCAGCGCGTGCAGCTCGGGCTCGCGGGCCTCGAGCGGGCGCTTCAGCAATCCCGTCAACCAGAACTCCAGCCGCGGCTCAAAGCGCAGCGTGCCGTAACACAATTCGCGCACCAGCGCCGCGTCGCGCGCCGGATAATCCAGGCGCACGGCTTGACGCAGAGCTTCATCGAGGCGCGCGCCCTGCCACACGGTCGCGAGCACCCGGGCGGCGAGCGCGCGCGGTGATTCCCGGGACATCAATCGAAATGCAGGCCGGCGAGCGCACGGGCGCGGTTGAAATCCGCCGCGCGCATGCCACGCCCGCCCGCGGGCTGCAACTCAGTGATGCGCAACACGCCCGTACCGGTCGCCACGTCGATGCCGTCGCGATTTGCAGCCAGGACCGTTCCGGCCGGCTGAGTGGCGGCAGTGCCCAGCGCATCGGCTTTCAATATGCGCAGCGGCTCGCCCTGGTGCAGCGTCCAGGCCATCGGCCAGGGATTGAAGGCACGCACCGCGCGCGCGAGTTCCACTGCCGGTCGCGTCCACTCGAGGCGCGCTTCCGCGCGTGTGAGTTTGGCGGCATACGTGGCGCGCGCATCGTCCTGCGGCACAGGCTCGAGCACCGGAAGCTGTGCCAGGACTTCCAGCAATAATTGCGCGCCGAGTTGTGCCAGACGGTCGTGCAAGGTGCCGGCGGTGTCCTGCGCGTTGATGGGCGTGGTGCGTGCGGCATACACCGGACCGGTATCCAGCCCGGCCTGCATGCGCATGATGCTCACGCCGGTCTCGGCATCGCCCGCGAGCAGCGCACGCTGCATGGGTGCCGCACCACGCCAGCGCGGCAACAGCGAAGCATGAATGTTGATGCAGCCGAATTCGGGGATTGCCAGCACCGCCTGCGGCAGGAGCAAACCGTAGGCCACAACCACCATCACTTGGGGTGCGGCAAGTTTGATTTTCGTTTGGGCTTCGGAACTCTTGAGTGAGTCCGGCTGGTGCACGGGCAGATGCAAGCCAAGCGCGCGACGTTTCACCGCCGAGGCCGCGAGCTTGCGGCCGCGTCCCGCCGGCCGGTCGGGCTGCGTCCACACGCCCGCGATTGCATGTCCGGCGGCCGCCAGCGCGTCCAGCGCCGGCAGCGCGAATTCCGGCGTGCCGGCAAACGCAATGCGAAGGGACGTCGTCATGCGCAGCGAACCTGAGACCGTCGTGAATGAAAAATCAGATGGCCGGTGCCGCGCCGCGCTCTGCGCTGCGCGCTGCGTGCTGCTCTTTTTCCAGTTTCTTGCGAATGCGCTGGCGTTTGAGTTCCGACAGGTAATCCACGAACAGCTTGCCGTTGAGGTGATCGATCTCGTGCTGAATGCACACCGCCAGCAGACCGTCGGCGTCGAACTCCAGTGGCTGGCCGTTGCCATCCAGCGCACGCACCCGCACGCTGGCCGCGCGCTCGACCTCCTCGAAGACTCCCGGCACTGACAGGCAACCCTCCTGCATGGTTTCCGTTCCGGCGCGTGCCAGGATTTCGGGATTGATGAACACCCGCGGCTCGTTGCCCTTCTCGGACACGTCCACCACGATCAGCCGCTGGTCCACGCCCACCTGGGTGGCGGCCAGTCCGATGCCGGGGGCGGCATACATGGTCTCGAGCATGTCCGCCGCCAGCCGCTGGATGTCGGCGCTGACGGCCGGGACCGGCCGGGCCCGGGTGCGCAGCCTCGGGTCGGGGAAATGCAGTATGGTCAGCTTGGCCATGGCGTCATTTGTTGGAGCCTGGAGCCCCCGGTATTCAAGGGGGACGGGGCTAATCCTCATGCACTTTTGTATAAAATGCTGCTAAAGTTATGATGCTATTAAAAAGTTACCCGGCACCTCCGCCTCCAGGGAGGCCCGACGCGGGAGCGGGCAAGGGCCTGGAATCCGGGGCGGCAGTCCGGCGAGCCGTGGAGAGGAGTCCGATGAGAAATTATAGCGCGACCCGGTGTTTCACCGTCCTGTGCCTCGCGGTGCTTTTGGCCGCGTGCGCCCACGCTCCGCAAAAGCCGGTGCCGGCTGCGGCTCCGCCACCTGCACCTGCGCCCGCACAGGCGCAACCCGCACCGCCTGCACCCGCTGCTCCGGTGATGCAACCGCAGGCACCGCGTACCTACGTAGTCAAGAAGGGCGACACCCTGTGGGGCATCGCCACCCTGTACCTTCAGGATCCCTGGCGCTGGCCCGACATCTGGTACGCGAACCCCACCATCAAGAATCCGCACCTTATCTATCCCGGCGACACGCTGCTGCTCGGTTACGTCAACGGCCGTCCGAGTCTGACGGTGATGCGCAAGGGCCAGGTGGTGACCGAGGCAACCCCTGCGCCCGCCGCTACCTCGCTGCCGGTGGAAACGCTGCAACCGCAGGTGCGCTACACCGAGCTCAACCAGGCAATCCCGGCAGTGCCCCTCAATTCCATTCGCCCGTTCCTCAGCGGTACGCGCGTGGTCAGCAAGCATGAACTCGACGACTCCGGTTATCTGCTGCAGGCGCTGGACGGCCGGCCGCTGATCGCCGCGGGCAACTCAGTATACGCACGCGGATTGAAGCAATCGGAAGGCGGACGCTACAGCATTTACCGGCTGGGCGAGAAATACGTGGACCCCGACAACGGCGACACGCTGGGCTACCAGGCCACGTATATCGGCGACGGCACGGTGGAGCGCTGGGGCGACCCCGCTAAAGTCCTGCTCACGACCACGGTCCAGGAAGCCATGCCCGGCGACCGGTTCCTGCCGGTCACGACCGAACAGATCAACCAGGATTTCATGCCGCACCCGCCCGCCAAATCCGTGAACGGCAACATCATCGCCGTGCTCGGCGGCGTGCAGGAAATCGGCCAGTACGAAGTCGTGGTGCTGGACCGCGGCAGCAACGCGGGCCTCGATCAAGGCACGGTGCTCGGCATCTACAGCCGCGGCAAAAAGGTCAGCGATCCGTATTCCTTCAACGGCCTGAGCGGCTCGGTCAAACTGCCCGAGGAACGCGAAGGCACGCTGCTGGTGTTCCGCACCTTCCCGACCGTGAGTTACGGCCTGGTGATGGAAGCCAAGAGCGAGATCCACCTGTTGGACGTGGTCAAGAACCCGACTCCCTGATCCGGCAAACGGGGGACACAGGAAATAGACGCACAGGAAGCGACGTTCTGGCTGGCCCTGGTCCGCGCTCCGGGCTTGGGACCGGTGGGATTTTCGGCGCTGCTCGCGCGCTGCCGCACGCCGGGTGGAATTTTCGCCGCGCACAAACGCGACTTCACCGGGCTGGGGCTGGACGAGGAAACCATCCGCTGGCTCAAGTCCCCGGACTGGAATGCCGTTGAACAGGACCAACGCTGGCTGCAAGCCGCCGGCGTCGCACTGCTGCCCTGCACCGATCCCGCTTACCCGGCGCTGCTCAAGCAGATTTCCGATCCGCCGATCGCGCTGTTCCTGCGCGGTGAGGCCGCGTTGCTCGGCAGCCCGCAGCTCGCCATCGTCGGCAGCCGCAATCCAAGCGGCGAGGGCCGGCGCAACGCCGAGGAATTTGCCGCCTATCTGGTGCGCTGCGGCCTCACCATCACTTCCGGCATGGCGCTCGGTATAGACAGTGCCAGTCACCGCGGCGCGCTCAAAGCCGGCGGCAAAACGCTCGCGGTTTGGGGCACGGGCCTGGACAAGGTGTACCCGCCTGCACACCGCGAGCTCGCCGAGCAAATCGCCGCCCAGGGTTTGATCGTGAGTGAATACGCGCCCGGTACACCGCCGCTGCCGCACAATTTTCCGCGGCGCAATCGCCTGATCAGCGGCTTGTCCGTCGGCACGCTGGTGGTGGAGGCCAACCAGTCGAGCGGCTCGCTGATCACCGCACGCCTCGCCAGCGAACAGGGGCGCGAAGTGTTTGCAATTCCCGGTTCGATTCACAACCCGCTGGCACGCGGCTGCCATCGGCTGATTCGCGAAGGCGCCAAGCTGGTGGAATCCGCGGGCGACATTCTCGAGGAACTCGCGCCACTGCTGAAACTCGAAGCGGCCACGGTACAGCAAGCGCCTGCTGAAACGCAGGCCGCGGCCGAGCCCGACGATCCCGAATACCGTTTGCTGTTGAATTCGCTCGACTACGCCCCCACTTCCGTGGACGCTTTGGTTGAGCGCACTGGATTGACGCCCGATGTGGTTTCCTCCATGCTGCTGATGCTCGAGCTTCAGGGCCAGGTGGAAGCCGCGCCGGGTGGCCATTATTCCCGGGTAAACAAGAGGCCTGCGTCATGATGAAAGAAAATGTGCTTGACGTACTCATGTACCTGTTCGAAAACTACCTGGATGAGGACGACGAGGACACCAGCACCGACCGTGAATCACTGACGGTGGAACTGGAACAGGCGGGCTTCCCGAAAGCCGAGATCAACAAGGCCTTCGACTGGCTGGAAAACCTGGCGAGCAATCCGCCGGATACCGAAACCCGATTCAACCGACCGGACGCGTTCCGGGTGTATGCGCCGGTGGAAACCGAGCGCCTGAGCATGGAATGCCGCGGGTTCCTGCAGTACCTCGAGAACATCGGCATCCTCGAAGCCGCGCAACGCGAACTGGTGATTGACCGCATCATGGCGCTGGACGGCGACGAAATCGACCTGGAACAGGTGAAATGGATTGCACTCATGGTGCTGTTCAACCGCCCCGGACAGGAGGACGCCTACGCGCGCATGGAAGATCTGGTGTTCGACGAGTCCGTCGGCGTGATGCATTAAATTCCGGTTTGTTTTTGCACCGCCGCAGCCGAGCTGCGGCGGTTCTTGTTGCCAGGCACCGCGGTGGTAGCGTGCCCGGACTTGCCGTGATACGGGCGTTTGTAGTATTTGTGTATAGATATGAGTGAAAACCTGGTCATCGTCGAATCTCCCGCGAAAGCCAAAACCATCAAGAAATACCTCGGCAAGGGTTTCGAGGTGTTGGCCTCCTACGGCCACGTGCGCGATCTGGTGCCCAAGGAAGGCGCAGTCGACACGGCCAACGGCTTTGCCATGAAGTACGCGCCCATCGAGCGCAATGCCAAGCACGTGGCGGAAATCGCCAAGGAACTGAAGAAGGCTGATGCGCTGTACCTCGCCACCGACCCGGACCGCGAGGGCGAGGCGATTTCCTGGCATTTGTACGAGATGCTCAAGGACCGCGGCGCGCTCAAGGACAAGGACGTGCACCGCGTGGTATTCCATGAAATCACCCAGCGCGCCGTCAACGAGGCGGTGGCGCATCCGCGTGAGCTGTCCACCGAGCTGGTGAACGCCCAGCAGGCGCGGCGCGCGCTCGATTACCTCGTGGGTTTCAACCTTTCGCCGCTGCTGTGGAAGAAGATCCGCCGCGGCCTGTCTGCGGGCCGGGTGCAATCGCCGGCACTGCGGCTGATCGTGGAGCGCGAGGCTGAGATCGAGAAGTTCAAGAGCGAGGAATACTGGACGCTGGCCGCCAACTCCGAAAAGGACGGTCAGGCCTTCAGCGCCCGGCTGTATCAGTACGCCGGCACCAAGGTCGAACAATTCAGCTTCCGCGACGAGCCCACGGCGCGCGCCGCCGAACAGGCGCTGCTCGCATCCGCGCACGGCAGTCTGCGTGTGGCCTCGGTGGCGAAGAAACAGCGCAGGCGCAATCCTTCACCACCGTTCACGACCTCGACGCTGCAACAGGAGGCCTCGCGCAAGCTCGGCTTCGGCGCGCAGCGCACCATGCGCGTCGCGCAGAAACTCTACGAAGGCATTGACCTCAGCGGCGAGGGTCCGGTAGGCCTGATTTCCTACATGCGCACCGATTCGGTGAATCTCGCGGCCGAAGCCGTGGCGGAAATCCGCGAAGTCATCGCCAGCCGCTTCGGCCAGAATCATCTGCCCTCCGAGCCGTGCGTGTACAAGACCAAATCCAAGAACGCCCAGGAAGCCCACGAGGCCATCCGCCCGACCTCGGCCGCGCGTGCGCCCGAGACCATCCGCGGCAAGCTCACCGATGAGGAACGCAAGCTCTACGAACTCATCTGGAAGCGCACCATCGCCTGCCAGATGGAACAGGCGGTATTCGACACCGTGACCGCGGACCTGGATGCCGGCGGCCAGAGCACGTTCCGCGCCACCGGCTCCACGCTGGTGGTGCCGGGATTCATCGCCGTGTACCAGGAAGACCGGGACGACAATGGTGCCGACGAGGACAGCGAGATGCGTCTGCCGGCGCTGGCCGAGGGCGACAGCGTCGTGCTCCAGGGCATCCTGTGCGAACAACACTTCACCGAACCGCCGCCGCGCTACACCGAAGCCAGTCTGGTAAAAGCGCTCGAAGAGTTCGGCATCGGCCGGCCTTCGACCTACGCCACCATCATCTCCACGCTGCAACAGCGCGAATACGTGGAGATGGACAAGAAGCGCTTCAAGCCCACCGACGTGGGCAAGGTGGTGGCCAAGTTCCTCACCGAGCATTTCACCCAGTACGTGGATTACGACTTCACCGCCAAGCTCGAAGACGAACTGGACGCGGTGTCGCGCGGCGAGAAGGAATGGGTGCCGGTGATGCGCGAATTCTGGGGTCCGTTCAAGGAACTCGTGGACCACAAGGAGGAAAACGTGTCACGCAAGGACGTGACCACGGAGAAACTCGACGAGCAATGCCCGAAGTGCGGCAAGCCGCTCTCCATCCGCCTGGGACGGCGCGGGCGCTTCATCGGTTGCACCGGCTACCCGGACTGCGACTACACCCGCAATCTCGACGAGACCGCCGAGCAGGCCGCGCAGCCGGAGAAAATCGAGGGCCGGCAGTGTCCGCAGTGCGGCTCGGATCTGATCATCCGCCGCGGGCGCTACGGTAAGTTCATCGGCTGCTCGAGTTACCCCAAGTGCAAATACGTGGAACCGCTGGAAAAGCCCCAGGATACCGGCGTCGAGTGCCCCGAATGCCATCAGGGCACGTTTTTGAAACGCAAATCCCGCTACGGCAAGATTTTCTATTCGTGCTCGCGCTATCCGGACTGCAAGTATGCGGTGTGGAATCCGCCCATTGCCCAGCCCTGCCCGCGCTGCGCCTGGCCGATCCTCACCGTGAAAACCACCAAGCGCAAAGGCACCGAGCGCGTCTGCCCGCGCAAGGAATGCGGTTTTGCGGAGCCGGCGCCGGAGCTGGCCCCAGCGGCGGAAACCGCAGTGGCCGCCGTTACTTCGTGATTGAGCATGGGCGCGCTGCGGTGGCCATTGAAGCGCGCACGCGATGTGATCTGGGGCGGCGGTGTCATCGCCTATCCCACCGAAGCGGTTTTCGGTCTCGGCTGTGATCCGCTCAATGCCCGGGCCGTGGCGCGCATTCTCGCCATCAAACAGCGCGCCGTCGCCAAGGGTTTCATCCTGGTTGCCGCCGACATCTCCCAGCTTGAGCCGTTCATGCAACTGGACGCGGCGATGCGTGCCGAAGTACTCAAGACCTGGCCCGGCCCCGTCACCTGGGTGGTGCCCGCGAGCAAGGGCGTACCGGCATCGTTGAGCGGCGGGCGCGACACGCTCGCAGTGCGCGTCACCGCGCATCCGGTGGCGCAGGCGCTGTGCGCCGCCGCCGGTCTTGCGCTGGTATCCACGAGCGCCAATCTGAGCGGCCATTCGCCGCTGCGCTCGCCGCCCGCCGTGCGCCGCCTGCTGGGCGACAAAGTGGATTACGTGGTGCCGGGCGCGGTCGGCGCGCTAAAAAATCCCACCGAAATCCGCGACGCACGCACCGGCAGAATTCTGCGTGCCGCATAGGACTCGCATGACTCAAGAGATCGATATTGCAGCGGTGGAAACCTACCTGTGCAGTTTGCAGGACAAGATCACCCTGGCCCTGGAAGCGCTCGACGCCAAGGAGAAATTCACCTGCGACCGCTGGACTCGCCCCGAGGGCGGCGGTGGCGAAAGTCGCGTGCTCAAGGCCGGCGCGGTTTTCGAGCAGGCCGGCATCAATTTTTCGAGCGTACGCGGCACGACTCTGCCGCCTTCCGCTACCGCGCAGCGGCCGGAACTCGCGGGTCGCGCCTGGGAGGCGCTGGGCGTATCACTGGTGCTGCATCCCTGGCATCCCTACGTGCCGACCACGCACATGAACGTGCGCTTTATCGCGGCCACCCAGGCGGGCGAACCGCCGGTCTGGTGGTTCGGCGGCGGCTTCGACCTCACACCTTATTACGGCTTTGAAGAGGACGCGCGGCACTGGCATGCGACTGCCCAGGCGGCGTGCGCGCCGTTCGGAACGGACGTGTATCCACGCTACAAGCAATGGTGCGACGAGTACTTTTTCATCAAGCATCGCAATGAAGCGCGCGGCATCGGCGGCCTGTTCTTCGACGACCTCAACGCGTGGGAGTTCGACCGATGCTTCGCATTCCTGCAAAGCGTGGGCGATCATTTTCTGCCGGCTTATCTGCCCATCGTCGAAAAGCGACGCGCGCTGAAATACGGCGACCGCGAGCGTAGTTTTCAGTTGTACCGCCGCGGCCGCTACGTGGAATTCAACCTGGTGTATGACCGCGGCACGCTCTTCGGCCTGCAATCCGGCGGCCGCGCCGAATCCATCCTCATGTCGCTGCCGCCGGAAGTGCGCTGGGAGAACGATTGGAAACCGGAGCCCGGTTCACCGGAAGCTGAGCTCTACGAGAAATTCCTCAAACCCCGCGACTGGATATGATGCCTTCTCTTGTAGGAGCGACCCCCGGGTCGCGATGATTTTCGAATCGCGGCTGAATGCCGCTCCTACCCGTGTGAAAGGTGCGAAACATGCCGAATGACATCCCGTTGTTCCATCTGGCCTTCCCGGTGCGCGACCTGGAAGAAGCCCGGCGTTTCTATGCCGGGCTGCTCGGCTGTCCTACCGGCCGCGAGTCGGATCGCTGGATTGATTTCAATTTCTTCGGCCATCAAATTGTCGCGCATCTCGCGCCGGCCGAACACGCGGCCGCCACCAATCCGGTGGACGGAGAAGACGTCCCGGTGCGCCATTTCGGCGTGATCCTGGAATGGAATCAATGGCAGAGTTTGGCAAAAAAGCTCAAGGCCGCCGGCACTCAATTCCTGATCGAGCCCGGCATCCGCTTCCAGGGTCAGGTGGGGGAACAGGCGACCATGTTCTTCAAGGATCCGAGCGGCAATGCGCTGGAATTCAAGGCTTTCCGCGACCGCACGCAGGTCTTCACCCACGACTGAGCCGGGATTCCTGGACTCAGGCGGCTGCGATCCACCACGGGCAGACTCGATTACTTGCTGGTTCTGTCCAGCCACCCCGCCAAACCCTGGGCATTCAAATCCACGTCCATGGCCAGCCAGGAATCCACCGTGGCCTGATCCAGCGTGCAACCGTGTTCGCGCACACGCTTCACCAGCAGAGCGTGCATGCGGTTCTGCATGCACGCGATGCGCTGGTCGCCCTTCTCGGCACAGGAGTGTGCCAACTGCACGTAGGCAACCAGACTGGCGTGCATGTCGGCCGCCAAGCGCGGCAGCCCCGTGATCCGGCTGTAATGCGTGAGATACACATCGGTCGGCTCGAACGACAGGATGCGGTCCAGTGAGGCGTGCGCCTGATCGGGATCGAAATGCGTGGGCGTGGTCGCCGGGAAAATGAAGGCGCCCCGCTCGGTGTCGAAGATGCGGTAGGAAATTCCGAAGCTGTCGCCGGTGAACACGCTGCGGCTGTCCTGATCCACGATACAGTAATGGTGCAGCGCATGGCCGGGCGTGTGGATGCACACGAATTCGCTGCCGTTGAGCCGGATGCGGCTGTTGTCTTCGACAAGCTGAATGCGTTCCTTGGGAACTGGAACGATATCGCCGTAAAGCGCAGCGAACTTTTCCGCTCCGTAAACCTGTTTGGTTCCGGCTATGAGCTTGTCAGGCGCGGAAAGATGCGCGGCCCCGCGCGGATGTACCAGCGCCGTGGCGTTCGGCAGGTGTTTCAGCAGCTCGCCGGCACCGCCGGCATGATCCAGGTGCACGTGCGTGAGGAACACCCAGTCCACGTCGCCCACGTCGAGATTTTTCTGCTTGAGCGCCGCCAGCAGTAGCGGCACCGAATGGTTTACGCCCACGTCCACGAACGCCGCGCGCCCGCCGCGCACCACCAAGTGGCTCGCGTCCAGCCGCGGGCGTACGTAGTCGGTATCAATGGCACTGATGCCGTGGGGGAAATCCAGGATGTCGGGGGTAATCACGGCGGGTTCGCTAAATGCCTCTGACAAAATGCGATGCAAGGTACAACAGCCAGCACCCGAAATCCCCTCTCACCCCCTTTTGCAAAAGGGGGGAGCGCGCTCCGCGCGCCGGGGGATTTAACATCTCTGCTGACCATGTCAATTGCTCTGGGCCAAGATGCGATAGATTTTACCGCGGGCAACATCAGGCGGCGGGGATCGCGTCCAGGTCGTGCTGAGCACTGCCGGTCACACGCACGCGCACGAATTGGCCAAGTTGCAGCCTGGCGGCGTCCGCAATACGCACCACGCCGTCAATTTCGGGGGCGTCGGCAAAACTGCGCGCTACCGCTTCACCGTCTGCGACGCTGTCCACCAGCACTTGCAACTCACGACCGATGAAGCGCTTGAGGCGTTGGGCACTGATCTTTGCCTGGGTTTCCATGAACAGCCGGCGGCGCTCTTCGGCCACCTCGGCCGGCACCCACTCGGCCAGCGCGTTGGCATCGGCGCCGTCCACCGGCGAATAGGTGAAACAGCCGACGCGATCCAGTTCGGCCTGCCGGATGAAATCCAGCAGCTCTTCGAATTCGCGCTCGGTCTCGCCGGGAAACCCGACGATGAAGGTGGAACGCACGGTAAGATCCGGACAGAGGGTGCGCCATTCGCGGATGCGCTGCAGCGCCTTTTCGCTCGCCGCCGGCCGGCGCATGGCTTTGAGGATTCTGGGATTGGCGTGCTGCAGCGGAATATCGAGATACGGCAGCACCCTGCCTGCGGCCATGAGCGGGATCACCTCGCTCACGTGCGGGTAGGGATAAACGTAGTGCAGCCGCACCCATACGCCCAGTTCACCCAGCGCGCGACACAAGTCCGTCATGTGCGTGCGATATTCATGGCCGCGCCACGCGCTTGCGGCGTAGTGCAGATCCACGCCATAGGCGGAGGTATCCTGCGCCACCACCAGCAACTCCTTCACGCCGTCGCGCACCAGCGCTTCGGCTTCGCGCAGCACCTCGCCTAGCGGGCGGCTCACGAGCGGGCCGCGCAGCCTGGGGATGATGCAGAAGCTGCATTTGTGGTTGCAGCCTTCGGAGATTTTCAGATAAGCGTAATGCCGCGGCGTCAACTTGATGCCGCTGGCCGGCAACAGGTCCACGAACGGATGGCGCGCGGGCGGCGCGAGTTGGGCGTGCACGGCGCGCATCACCGCCGCGTAATCCTGCGGACCGGTGATGGCCAGCACCTGCGGGTGATGCGCGCGGATCAAATCCGCACGCTTGCCGAGACAGCCGGTGACGATGACCTTGCCGTTCTCGGCCAGCGCCTCGCCGATGGCGTCGAGCGATTCCTGCTGGGCGGCCTCGATGAAGCCGCAGGTATTGACCACCACGAGGTCGGCTTCGCGGTAGCCGCCCACGATTGCGTAACCCTCGACGCGCAACTGGGTAAGGATGCGTTCGGAGTCCACCAGTGCCTTGGGACAGCCGAGGCTCACGAACCCGACACGCGGGGTGTTGCGGACATCAGGCGATGCGGTGACTGACATGCGGGATGCTGGGCGGAGACGGGCTGCGTATGCTACGTGCACCCGGCGGTGGCAACAAGCGTCGCGGGCCGCGCCCCAGGGATTGAGGCGCTAGCGGCCGGGACCGTTCACAATGCGGCCTGCAGGTCGGCGCGCAACTGCGGATCGTCCGGCGTGATCTTGGGCGCATAGCGTTTGATGATCTTGCCGTCCTTGCCGACGAGGAATTTCTCGAAATTCCACTGGATGTCGGCGCCGCCGGTTTGCGCTTTCAGCCATTTATACAGGGGATGCGCACCCGTGCCGTTGACCTCGATCTTGCTGGTGAGCGGAAACGTCACCTGGTAGCGGGCGCTGCAGAACTTCTGGATTTCCGCCTCCGTGCCCGGCTCCTGCGCGCCGAACTGGTTGCAGGGCAGGCCCAGTACGCTGAAATTTTTGTGGCTGAACTCACGCTGGAGTTTTTCCAGCCCGGCATATTGCGGCGTCAGACCGCACTCGCTCGCCACGTTCACCACCAGCACCGTCTGGCCTTTGAAGTCTTTCAGGGACTTGTCCTGGCCCGCGATGGTGCGTACCGCAAAATCGTGAAAACTGGACATGACCGGTTCCTCCATTGCGGGGCCGCGCGCCTCAGCGGCCGGGGATTTTGCGCCATGCGCGAGCCGCACGCCAATGCCAATTGCAGTAAGCAATGCAAAACCGCCGAGCTGCCACGGCCAGGCGATCTGCGGGAACAGCATCAGCGCGAAGCCCACAAGGCCGGCGGCCACCGCGGGCATCAGCAGCCAGCCGCGCAGCAGGAAAACATCCACGATCCCCAGCACGATGGCCAACAGCCACCAGTCCAGAAAATTCAGGGACGCGAGTGCATATCCGACGTGGTTCATGCGCCGGGAATCATAGCGCTCAGATGCTCCACTGCACCATTTTCATGAACTCGTGGGCGATAGGCATCATGGGCGTGGGGTTGTTGGCGATGATGGCAATGCTGCCGCTGCCGGACGGCAGAATCAGGCCGTCGCAGCCTTGGGCGTTGAAATGCGTAGGCGCGCGCACGTGAATGTGAGGCAACAGGAAAACTGTCACCGGCCCGTCCCTACCGCGCACCACCAGATGCGCGACCATTGCGCCACGGAATGTATCCGCACGCGCGTAGGAAATATCGTCCATGCTGCCGTTCATGCGGATGCCCGCCTGATTCAGCACTCCGGTCACGAAACTCACGTCGCGGATGGCCGGCCGGTTGGGGTCGAGCGCGAAGGATTCCTTGGGATTCATCACGTGCGCCACCAGCGCCTGGCCGAGCATCGCCGGAGAATTCTGCCGGTATTGCCACACGCCCACGCCGACTATCACCGCCAGCACTACGGAGGCCGCGGCCGCGAGCCATGGATAGACGCGGCGGCGTTCCACGGACCGGAACTCGGCACGGAACACGATGCGCGCTTCCAGATCCTTGGGCACCTCGATGTTCAGCGCGCGCTCCAAACGCTGATCCAGCGTCAACATTTCCTTGAGGAACGCGGCACACTGCGCACACACTTTGCAATGCCCAAGAATCCACGCATCGCGGCGCTGCGGTTCGGCGCCGAGAGCGCGGCGCACATCCAGACAGGTAATGTGGGTGTTCATGCCGTACCTTCCAACCACTGGGCACTGTTACCGCCCAACAGTTCGCGTAATTGATTGCGCGCGCGAAACAGCCGCGTCAGCACCGCACCCTGGGTCAGTTGCAACAATTCGGCGATTTCCTGCGTGCTGCAGCCCATCAACACCTGCAACACCAGCGGCTCGCGGTATTCCGCATCCAGCTTGTGCATGGCGCGGCGCACGTCCTCGGCGTCGGTGTCAGCGCCGCCGACGCGCGCGCCGGGGTCCGGCAGCGGCAGATCGTGGATGTCCAGCGTGTTTTTGCGACGCGACAGCTCGCGGGCAAATTCGCGCCGCAGGATGGTGATCAGCCACTGGCGCGCGGCCGCCTCGTCGCGCAACTGGTCCAGCGATCGCCAGGCGCGCAACAAGGTTTCCTGTACCAGGTCGTCCGACAGCGCGCGATCGCGGCACAGCCACCAAGCGTAACGGTAAAGGCCCGGCACCAGGGCCTTGGCCAGAATCTCGAAGCGGTGCTGACGGACTGCCATGGGCTAAAGACCCGCCTACTGACGAATATATTACCGGCTGCCGGAAACCCGACGAACCAGCCGCCAACCAGTATAATTGCCTCTCCCCACCCCAATTCCGCCCCGGCATGAGGACCACCGCCATGCGCCGTGCGCCGCTGTCATTGCTTGTTGCTCTGGGTCTCGCCCTTGCGGCCGTAGCCGCATCGGCCCAGCCGTATTCCCCCGCCTTGTTTGCCGGCATGCAATGGCGCCCCATCGGCCCGTTGCGCGGCGGGCGCACGCGCGCGGTTTCCGGCGTGCCGAGCCAGCCCAACGTGTTTTATTTCGGCGCCGACAACGGCGGGGTGTGGAAGTCCACCGACTACGGCAACAGCTGGCATCCGATCTTCGACCACGAGCCCACGGGTTCGATCGGAGCGCTCGCCGTTTCGGTTTCCGATCCGAACGTGATTTACGTGGGCACCGGCGAGAGCAACATCCGGCCCGATCAGGCGACCGGCATGGGGATGTACAAGTCCGCCGATGCCGGCCAGACCTGGAACTACATCGGTCTCAAGGATACCCAGGACATTGCCTGGATTGCGGTGGACGCGCACAACCCCGAGCGCGTGTTTGTGGCGGCGCTGGGGCATGTCTACGGGCCGAACCCGGAGCGCGGGATTTTCCGCTCGCTGGACGGAGGCAAGACCTGGAAGAAAGTGCTGTACATCAACGCGTACACCAGCGGCGACCAGGTGCTGATTGATCCGGCCAACCCCGACATCGTGTACGCCACGTTGTGGCAGCAGCAGCAGGCGCCGTGGGAGAACGGGCAGTTCGGGGGAACGGATGGCGGCATCTTCAAGTCGACCGATGGCGGCAACACCTGGTCGAAACTCAGCAAGGATTTGCCGCAGGTCCAGCAGGCGCTGTTGGCAATCGCGCCGAGCAAGCCGGGCACACTGTACGCCTCGGTATCGAGTGGCCCGGGCGCGCCCGACGGCAATGTGGGCATTTACCGCTCCGACGATGCCGGCGCGATCTGGTACAAGGTCACCGACGACCCGCGTCCCGCCGAGCGCATCGGCGGCGGTGACCTGCCGGTGCTGGCCATTGATCCCAAAAATCCCGACATCGTGTACAGCAACACTCCGGTGCTATGGAAGTCCGCCGACGGCGGCAAAACCTGGTTCGGCTTCCGCGGCGCACCGGGCGGCGACGATTATCAGCAGTTGTGGATCAACCCCAACAACCCCGACATCATGGAAGCCGCGAGCGATCAGGGCACCATCGTCACGGTGAACGGCGGCAAGACCTGGAGTTCCTGGTACAACCAGCCGACCGCCGCGATGTACAAGGCGGGTATCGATCCCACCTGGCCATACCAGGTGTGCGGCGGCCAGCAGGACAGCGGTTCAGCCTGCGTGCCGGTACGCGGCAACGATGGCGAGTTGACCGCGCACGACTGGCACCCGGTGGGTATCGAGGAATATGGCAGTGCGGCTCCCGATCCGCTGCATCCCAATCTGATTTACGGCGCCGCCCGCAGCGGCGTGACGCTTTACAACCGCGACACCGGGCAGATTGCCGACGTGGGTCCGAAGGCATTGAACGCGCCCGACTACCGCACGCTGCGCACCATGCCGCTGATGTTCTCGCCGCTTGACCCGCATCGGCTGTATTTCACCTCCAACACGGTGTGGCAAACCGACGACGGCGGCCAGCAGTGGAAGCAGATCAGCCCGGATCTGACGCGCAAGACCTGGGACGTACCGGCCAGCGTCGGCCAATACCGCGATAGCAAGGCGGCCCAGCCGACCGACCGCGGCGTGGTGTACGCACTCGCGCCCTCACCGCTCAACGTCAATCTCATCTGGGCCGGCACCGACGACGGCTTGATCTGGGTGACGCACGACGGCGGCCAGCATTGGGACAACGTCACGCCTCCGCAACTCAAACCCTGGTGGCGCGTGTTTTCCATGGAAGCCAGCCACTTCAATCCCAACGTGGCCTACGCCGCAGTCAACACCATGTGGCTCGATCAGATGCACCCGCACCTGTTGCGCACCGAGGATGGCGGCAAAACCTGGACCGAGATCGACCACGGCATCGCCGATGATGCCGCCACCAACGTGATCCGTGAGGATCCGGTGCGGAAGGGACTGCTGTTCGCCGGCACCGAAACCCAGACCTGGGTGTCGTTCGACAACGGTGATCACTGGCAGTCGCTCCGGCTCAACATGCCGGCGATCTCGGTGCGTGACCTGCAGATTCACGGCGATGATCTCGTGGCCGCGACCCATGGGCGTGGTTATTACGTGCTCGACGACATCACGCCGCTGCGGCAGATTGACGCGCATGTGGCCGATGCCGCGGCCACGCTCTACAAGCCGGAAACTGCCGTGCGCGTGCGCTGGGACATGAATCCGCCGACTCCCTGGCGCATGCCCTCGCTGCCGAATCCCCCGCCCGGGGCCATCATTGATTACTACCTGGCAAACAATGCGAGCGGCCCGGTCATGCTGGATATTCTCGACGCGCACGGCAAGCTGGTACGGCATTTCTCCAGCGCCGAGCCGCAGAAGCCGCTCGATCCGGCCAAACTCGATGTGCCGGACTGGTGGCCGCGTGCGCCGATGAACCTGTCCACTGCGGCCGGCATGCATCGTTTCATCTGGGACATGCACTATCCGCCCATGCCCGGCGCCATACCGCGCCTGGATGACAATCAGGCGGTGATGCACAACACGCCGCTCGCGCCCAGCTCGCCCTGGATCATGCCCGGCGATTACACCGTGAAGCTCACGGTGGACGGCCGGACCTACACGCAGCCGCTCAGCGTGCGCATGGATCCGCGCGTGACAGCGCCGCGCACGGCGCTGCAGCAGCAGTTCGATCTTTCGCTGCGCGCCTACCGGGAAAGCATCGCCGCCGTTGAAGCCCTGGGACAGATCCATCATCTGCAGCAGCAGGTCGCGGCACAGGAAAAACAACACGGCGTATCGGAGGCGCTGACTGCTTTCAGCAAGCAACTGGAAACACTTACCGGGCCGCCGCTGCCGCCGTTCGCGTTCTTCTTCGGCTATCGCGGTCCGCCGAATCTGGTGAGCGTCGGCCTTTCGCTGCAAATCCTCATGGACCGCATGCAGTCGGCCGATCGCGCGCCGACCGCCGCCGACGTGGATGCGCTGAACAACACCAGCAACGAGCTGAAGGGATTGATGGCACGCTGGAACGCCCTCAAAGGCCAGGCACCTTTGGGCAGTGGAAGCTGATCACAAATCCGTCGCCATCAGACACAAAAAATCCCGGTGGATTGCTCCACCGGGATTGCCAACAAGTCTTGCAAGCCAGGACTATTGTTTCTTGCTGGGATCATCCGCAGGATTCACGTAGGTGATCTGGAACGGCCCCATGAGGTCCACCTGTACCACCGCGCCGGTTTTGGTCCACGCGAAATGGTGCATGTTTGCCGGAGCCACGGCATAACCACCGGCTTTAAGCACCTTGGCGTGCTTCCTGTCAAGCTTGTCTCCCATGCCGATGGCAAGGGTTCCGGAGATGACCGTGACGCGTTCATCCGTCGGATGCCAGTGCGGCGGAATCCGGTAGCCAGCCGGCATCTTCAGGCGCAGGGTGACCGGACCCGTTCCGGCAGGATCACCGGCGAGCACCGCGAGTTTGACGCCCGCAGGCAACACCGGCGGCGCCGAACCCCAGGTGATTTCTTCCGGCTGCAGCGGCCCAGCCGCATATCCGAGCGCCGGCACAGCAAGCAGAAGGCCGGTGAGTAACACCCACAGTGGACGTTGCAATGACGACTTGAATGGGCTGCTCATACAATATTCTCCCTAATATGGTGATATGACCAATGCAGAAAGGTTCAAGAGCACGCCAGGAGAATATGGATGCGGGAATTTGCGGGAAGAAGCTGTTGGAAGTTGCTCCCCTGCGCTCCTGATTTATCCCTGGTGCCGCATGTACTCACATGCGCCAACCAAATTAGACGCCCGGACGGGAACACAGTCAACGGACGAGAAGCAGTTCAGGCGTTCTGCGGCCTGCGCCCGCGATTTTCCCGGTACTACTGGCCCGGTAGAGAAATTTCGCTTACCCTGTTCGCCCCTTTTGCCGGCCCGATTCAAGGAGCCGCGTTTGAATTCCGCCTCGCATTTCCCCGGTGGTTTTCCCGCCCTGCGCATGCGGCGCATGCGCCGCGACGAATTTTCCCGCCGGCTGATGCGCGAGACACGCCTTGCGACCGACGATCTGATTTATCCGGTATTCGTGCGCGAGGGCAAAGACCAGCGCGAGCCGGTGGCCTCCATGCCGGGCATCGAGCGGCTGAGCATTGATGCGCTGCTGAAAGAAGCCGCCGAACTGGTGCGGCTCGGCATTCCCGCGCTCGCGCTGTTTCCGGTGGTCCCCAAAGAAAAAAAATCCCTGAGCGCCGCTGAAGCCTGGAATCCCAAGGGCCTGGTGCAGCGCGCGGTGCGCGCACTCAAAAAGGAATTCCCCGCGCTCGGCGTGATTACCGACGTGGCGCTCGACCCATTCACCACCCACGGCCAGGACGGCGTGATCGACGCCAGCGGTTACGTGCTTAACGACGAGAGCGTCGCCATCCTGGTGAAACAGGCGCTGTCGCATGCCGAAGCGGGAGCTGACGTCGTGGCGCCCTCGGACATGATGGATGGGCGCGTGGGCGCGATCCGTGAGGCGCTTGAAAAACGCGGCTTCGTCCATACGCGCATCCTGGCCTACGCTGCGAAATACGCCTCGAGTTTCTACGGCCCGTTCCGCGACGCGCTCGGGTCCGGTGCCAACCTCGGCAAAGGCAACAAGTACAGCTACCAGATGGATCCGGCCAACAGCGACGAAGCGCTGCGCGAAGTGGCGCTGGATCTGGCCGAAGGCGCCGACATGGTGATGGTCAAACCCGGTTTGCCGTACCTCGACATCGTGCGGCGCGTGAAGGACGCATTCGGCGCACCCACTTTCGTCTATCAGGTGAGCGGCGAATATTCCATGCTCATGGCGGCCATCCGCAACGGCTGGCTCGAGGAACGCGCGGCCGTCATGGAAACGCTGCTGGCCATCAAGCGCGCCGGCGCCGATGCGATTCTCACGTATTTCGCCAAGCGCGCGGCCGCCTGGCTGCGGGAATAAAATAGCTTCCCTCTGAACCGCCGGAACCTGCCGGCACCATGAGTGCGCTCATGCCACACGCTCCCGCGCGCTACGCCGTCATCGGCCACCCCGTGGCCCACAGCCGCTCGCCGCAGATCCACGCGGAGTTCGCGCGCCTCACCGGCAAAGTATTGGAATACACGCGCATCGAAGCGCCGCTGCGCGGATTTACCGCAGCGCTGCGCGAATTTCTGACATCCGGCGGGCGTGGCGCCAACGTCACCGTACCTTTCAAGGAAGAAGCCTTCGAGCTGAGTCACGTGCACACCAAGCGCGCCAAACAGGCGCGCGCGGTGAACACCCTGTGCACGCAGGCGGACGGCACGCTGCTCGGCGACAACACCGACGGTGCCGGCCTGGTAACCGACCTCAAGCACAATTACAACGTGGAACTCGCTGGCTCCCGTATCCTGCTGCTGGGCGCGGGCGGTGCGGCGCGCGGCATCCTGCTCGCATTGCTGGAGGAAAAACCGGCGCTGCTGCAGATCGCCAACCGTACTCCGGAGCGCGCGCGCAAACTGGCGACACAACGCACCCAGACGCGGCTTCTGGGCGGAGGCTTCGAGGAACTGCAAGACCAGACTTTCGACGTGATCCTCAACGCCACCGCCGCCAGCCTCGCGGGCGAGCTGCCGCCGCTGCCGCGCGACTGCCTGAATCCGGGTGCGCTGTGCTACGACCTGGCCTACGGCGATCGGCCCACAGTATTCATGCACTGGGCCGAGCAGGCGGGTGCCGCGCAGGTTGTGGATGGCTGGGGCATGCTGGTGGAACAGGCGGCGGAATCGTTTTGCCTCTGGCACGGTCTGCGTCCACCCACCGCCACGCTGCTGGCGCTGCATCCCTGAAGAAGCAGAAATAAATTAAGAAATCAGGAACGATCCAATCTGACCCGGGATTACGTCAGTCCCGTCCGATACGAGCAACAACATGTTGCTGTATCTAAACCGTGTGTCCGCGAAAGCGGCGTCGATTCAAAGTTAACACTTTGTAACACTTTGGGGGACTCCACAGCGACGTGGCAGAGCCATAATTGGTGTGGCCTTGGCGTTTCACTGCATGAAGAAACTAGGAGTTGCACCATGAAACACATAACTGCCGTGGCTCTTGGAATGATGCTCGCCGCGCTGTTCGCGGGATGCGCGTCACTCACCGCCCCGGGTATCGTGGTCAGTCCACCTTCGTTACATGGCGAAAAGTGGACTATAAGCGGGACGGATAACGTCCATGGGTTAACTGTACGGGTAAACGGCAATCCGGTTATTCAAGGACCGCTTGCCTGGGCAAGCGCAACCAGCCTCCACGGAACCTATGAAGGCCATGACATTCAGGCGATTTGCCCGCTTGTTGGCAAATATACGCAAGCGTATTGCCAAGTGTATGTGGATGGCACACAAGCCGCGACGCTGTTCTTCGGATCAGGCTAATGCACAGACCATGCACTAGACACGCATGCACCTGGAAATATCAGGCGTGATTATTTTGTGCGTGCTCAGAAATTGATGATGTTGCCCACCACGATTTCGTGACCGTGCACGCCGGGGCCGCCGCGCAGCGGCCAGGCGACGGTCACAAACACCGTGTTGCTGAAGGCGCTGCGGGTGATGCCGAAGCGCAAGCCCAGACCGAAATCGCTGTAGGCCGGGCTCCACACCGGCGGTGACAACTGGCGAATCTGCGCCACGTCCACGAAACCCACGAAGCCTACCTGCAGCAGGCTCCACAATTCCCAGGGCGTGACAACGCGATCGGCGAACGTCGCCTGCCAACGGCGGTCGCCGACGGCGAAGTAATTGGGATAGCCGCGCAGCCCCTGAATGCCGCCGATGTACAGATCGCTTTCCGGGTCCGGACGCAGCACCGCATCCCACTGCACGTGTGCCACCAGCGTCTGCCAAGGCAGATCCTGGTTGTAGGCGGTGAGCGTGAGATTGGAGAGCAGATTGCGGCTCACGCCATCCTGCTGCCGGTCCTGGGCATACGCCGAAGCCAGCAGCAGAGTGTTGCCCGAAACCTGCCCACCCCAGGAAGCCGACACGCCGTAGAACGGCGCGGAGACATCGCCGCCAAAACCGTCACCGTAATAGCCTGCCTGTGCATCCACCTGCCAGCCGAGGTTGTAGTCCTCCGCCCGCCCGATGTATTTCAGGTTGGTGTAGCTCGCGTAGTTGTCCTGGAAGAACTCCCAAGTCGCGCCCAGGCCCGCGAGGCGTCGCGGCGTAAGCACGGGCGGCGGCAGCAGGTTGGAGGTCTGCACCTGCGGCGGACCGTAGCCATAGGCACTGTCGCTGTACATCAGCCCGGCACGCATGCCGCTGTCCCCTGACCAGTCGAGAAGATGGGCCCAGGAGAACTCATGCTGTTGCAGGGTACTGACTGCATTCCAGGCAAGCGTGCCCTGATTGTAGAAATTCAGATTCTCCTTCTGGTCGAGAAAGCCGATGACCAGGGACCACGGAGTCTGGTCCTCGTAGAACGGCTGGCCCACATTGAAGAAACGCAGATGACCGTCGGACAAATCCTCATAGGCCGCATTCATCTGCCAGT